>JAEZLB010000198.1 GCA_023435945.1 Pseudomonadota bacterium
GATACTGGATCTTGCTGATGGTGTCGGACGTGTCGTGCCAGGCCTTGTGGGTGAAATGCGTGTCGGTGGACACGCCGTAGATTTCCACGCCCATGGACTTGAAAGTTTCGTAGTTGTCAGCCAGGTCGCCCAGTTCGGTGGGGCAAACAAAAGTGAAGTCAGCGGGATAGAAGAACACTACCGACCATTTGCCTTTCAGGTCAGCATCGGAAACTTCAACGAACTTGCCGTTCAGGTAAGCCGTTGCTTTAAATGGTTTGACTTGGGTATTGATGAGAGCCATGTTTTCCCTTTCTAGAAGTTATGCCTGTGTGGCGAAATCATGGCTCTCATAATAGAAGCCAACTATCAATCAGTAAATTTGATAGTTTCAATGAATCAAATAGCTCAATCCTATTGATATTTTAATTTCAATTAATTTTAAAGATTATTCCATTTAATGAAAATCCCTGCTTCGCACGCTCACTCCCTCCAGCAACCGGGAGTCATCCCGCAGACGGCTGGCCAGTACATGTACCACGTCCCCCTGCCGCTCTACTTTTCCAAATACCGTCAGCAACTTTGCTGAAAGCAATTCCCGGCGCTGCTTTTGCGCCAATCCCGCCCATACGATCACATTACTCATCCCGGTTTCATCTTCCAGCGTCACGAAAACCGTGCCATTGGCCGTACCGGGGCATTGGCGGCAAGTGACGAGGCCAATAGTGCGCATCAGTTGCCCATGCGGCGCATGCGCAATCACAGAAGCAGGAAACAGGCGCCGGCGGCTCAATAGCGGACGCAGCAAAGCCAAAGGATGGCGACGTAAGGTCAAACCGGTGTTGGCATAATCCTCAATAATTTCCTGGGCTTCATTCGCACATGTAAACAGATCAGGCTGCGGTGTTTCCACCGATGGACCAATCACGGCATCATGGCGTAAGGCCTCTGTTCCCAGTGCCTGCCACAATGCCTGGCGACGATGTCCCAGCAGACCTCTTAGCGCATCCGCCTTTGCCAGCGCCCGCATATCGTCGCGCGGCAAGCTCGCTCGCAGGATCAAGTCCTGCATGTCGAGAAACGCGGCATCCCTGCGCGCCTGCAACAAGGAAATCGCTCCTTCATAACGCAAGCCTTTCACCAGCCGCAATCCCAGGCGTATCGCAGGCTGGCCATCCTGCGCCGGCTCCAGCTTGCAATCCCAGTCGCTTCTACGCACATCGATAGCGCGCACCTGCACGCCATGGCGCCTGGCATCCTGCAGCAACTGGCTATTCGAATAAAAACCCATGGGCTGGCTGTTGATGAGCGCGGCGGCAAAGGCCGCAGGTTCATGGTATTTGAGCCAGGCCGATACGTACACAAGCAATGCGAAGCTCGCAGCATGCGATTCGGGAAAACCGTAGTCACTGAAACCCTTGATCTGTTCGAACAATCGGTCGGCAAACTCGGCGGAATACTCTCGGGCCAGCATCCCCGCCATCAGTTTTTCCCGGAACGGCTCCAGCCCACCCTTGCGTTTCCATGCTGCCATCGCGCGGCGCAACTGGTCTGCCTCGCCTGCGGTAAAACCGGCAGCATCGATCGCAAGCTGCATGACCTGCTCCTGGAAGATAGGCACACCAAGCGTACGCTCCAGTACCTTCTCCACCGGCTTGCCCGGATAGCGAATAGCCTCCTGCCCGTTTCTCCGCCGCAGATAAGGATGCACCATGTTGCCCATGATGGGGCCGGGCCGCACGATCGCTACTTGTATGACGAGGTCGTAAAACTTTGCCGGCCTCAAGCGCGGCAGCATGGACATTTGCGCCCGGCTCTCGACCTGAAATACACCAATACTGTCGGCGCGGCTTAACATCGCATAGACCTCCGGATCTTCCGAAGGAATGTCCGCCATCGTCAACGTACCGCGCCTATACTCATTGCGCAGATCCAGCGTCTTGCGTATCGCCGTCAGCATGCCCAGCGCCAGCACATCGACCTTCAGGAAACCCATGGCATCCAGATCATCCTTGTCCCACTGGATGACGGTCCTATTCTTCATCGCCACATTTTCTATGGGCACCAGTTGCGACAGCTTGTCCCGTGCAATCACAAAACCGCCCACATGCTGGGACAGGTGACGCGGGAAACCCACCAGCAAACGGGATAGTTCAAGCAGCTTGGCAACCACGGAGCTTTCCGGCGCAAGCCCGGCTTCCACCAGGCGCTCCGGTGCAATGCAATGCTTGTCCCACCACACCAGGTTCTTGCACAAGCGATCAAGCTGCTCCGGCAGCAATCCCAATGCCTTGCCTACATCACGTATCGCGGATTTGGGTCGGTAGGTAATCAGCGCTGCTGCCAGCGCCGTGCGGTCACGGCCATACTTTCCATACAAGTACTGGATCACTTCCTCACGCCGCTCATGCTCGAAATCCACATCGATATCCGGCGGCTCGTTGCGCTCCTTGCTGATGAAACGCTCGAACAAGACTTGCATGCGTCCCGGATCAACTTCGGTAATGCCAAGCGCGTAGCAGACTGCCGAGTTGGCAGCCGAACCACGGCCTTGGCAGAGAATGTTGCGACTGCGCGCAAACGCAACGATGTCATGCACGGTCAGAAAATAATGCGCGTACTGCAGCTCTGATA
>JAEZLB010000200.1 GCA_023435945.1 Pseudomonadota bacterium
ATGCCATCCAGCGCCATCAACAGCGTTTCCACATGCAGCGTTGGATACCTGTCGCCTATCATGGCTTTCAGTTTCTGCAGTTGCATTGCATGTGCCTGCTTTTCCAGTTGCGCATCCTTGGCATGCCCAGGGCCGAGTATGACTTTGTAGGCGCCGCAATCGAGGTGATCGAGGAGAATAACCTGATGAATATTGTGCAGCTTGATCGCAACGTCTAGATGCTCCCAGAAGGTCTGATTCCATGCCGGGAATTTGTCGGTGACAGCACCAAGGGAGGCGCCCGCAAGTATGACGTGGTCATACCTGTTTCGCAGGCCGCGAGCCGACATGTAACGTTCCACTTCATCCATCAAGCGATAGTCCATGCAACTGAGCAGCAGTGCATCCGTGCTGCCTGCTGCATGGGCCGGGGAAAACAGAGAAGGGCCAGCAAGCAGGCTGATGCCGCCTCCCAGCGCGGCGAATTGTAGAAACCGGCGTCTTGGCGACGGTGAGGTGGGTGCAGGACAATTGCAATGAGCATGCGGCATCTCATTTCCTTTTTGTTGTTGATTGAGAAAACGATTATAGGAAACGGCTTCCCGGAGAATGAAGGCGATTTGCAAATTGAAATATCTTTGGCCGAAACAGTGCCATGCCCTGGTCCTGAAAGCGGGTGGAGAAGAGGGCGGCGATGTAGTTAAAGCAGAGCGTGGAATGCGCTGAATAGGCAGCCAGCTAGAGGAGGTGGCGAGTCAGGGCAAGCTTGAATAGACAGCCTAGAAAGCACAGCGCAAGAATAAGGGCAGCCATACGTACCTTTTTGGTCTTGCCGCATTTTAAAGCTAGCGTGCCAGTGCCGATGTAGGCAATCAGAAGCAGGACTTTCGCGGTCAGCCAGCTCTGCTCTACAGGATACTGGCCGCTCCATACAGCCAGGGCGATAGCACTGGCCAACAGCCCCGTATCGTTCACATGCGGAACGATTCTGGCCCACCGTTGCGTTGGAAGGGAGGAGTCAACCGCCATCCAGTAGCCGCGCAACATGAAGAGCATAGCGGTAATGGCGGCTGCCAGCCTATGAATAGGCTTGATGGCTGAGTCACTCATTAGCGCCAAGGACGGGGGGGATGGAAGGAGGAATGGAGGAGCGCGAAGCTGAATCCGCTTCGCGCGATAGCCGTGCTGATTATTTAATCGACAGTGTCCATTTCGCCAGATCTCTTGCTTCTTTTTCGCTGACTGCATTGGGTGGCATGGGCATGTTACCCCAGACGCCTGAGCTGCCTTTCATGATTTTCTGGGACAGATAGGTTTCAGCATCCTTCTGGCCTGCATACTTGGCAGCCACATCTTTGAAAGAGGGGCCCAGCACTTTCTTATCCATGGCGTGGCATGCCATGCAGTTCTTGGTTTTTGCAAGATCGAGATTGGCCAACGCGGGGGTGGAAACGAGCGCACTCGCGGCCAAGGTCACAAACAACAAGGATTTCATTTCACTCTCCATAACAAGATGTGTCCTGATGCTCAAGACATCATCAATGACGGGCACCGGTTCATGGCTTTATGAAGCCGGAGCCCAAAATTCCTGTCCAATGATTATAGCCAGCTTGGCAGGCGAACGCTGTGCATTTTGGGGCTGCCAATGCATATCAGGCGGAGATTAGTGACAGACCTTCTTTTTACGGACGTGGAATGTTCATGGCGTGCCCGTATTCGGCGCAGGCTTGTTTGAGGTTGTTGACCTGGGTCATTCAGATTTCCACCCTCCGCAGGCTACTCTTCGGTCATATTTCCCAAACTGAATCTGCCCTATGTACCGATGGAGGAAGCTAGGTATCACCTGGATCGCAATGTTTGCGATGCTTGCTGCCATCTTCACTCCTTCGCTTTCTGCGGCGTTTGCATCAACGCCCGAGATTCCGATCAGCTGGGAAGAGATCTGTTCGCAAGTCCATACGCCGGATCAGTCCCATTTTTCCAAGCAGTCTTCTTCCTCGGATCACGACGGTCATGCTAATCACTGCCCGTTGTGCATCAAGCAAAGTCATGCGATTGACTTGCTGCCCGTAGTCACGGTGCGATTTGTCGATGCAGAGAATCCCTTCACTTTCATTGCCGCGCCCGATGTACTTCCGTCGTCTCGCATCAGCTGGACACTCCTTCCTTCCCGGGCGCCCCCTGTAATCGCCTGATCCTGCTGCACTGCTGTAGCCCTAGTGCTGCACCGCGGTGTTGTATTCCATTGCTATTGAATCGGTGCCTGAGGCCTCTGTGAGGTGTCGGGCGTGTTTGCACGTCTTCGTCGCTGCGTGGATTTCCTCAGTCTGATGAGGAGGCCTAATGCTCGTCCGTTTGTGCTGCCGAGACAATGATGATCCAGAATTGGGGCATATAAACATGAATCATTCTTTTCACCTTGCTTTTACCTTTCCGCTTTCCTTCTGCTCAGCCCAGCCGTTGCTGCGTCCGCTCACGCGCTTTATTTCATTTGGCGGTATGAGCCTGGCCCTGGCGGTGTCGATGCTGTTCATGCAGGAAGTCCTTGCACAGGATGCGCATCACCATTTGCCGCCAGTCGTTGTCACCGGCCAGGCGGCAGCAGGTGAAACCCTGCCTTCCATCGAATCGGCCAGACAGCGCCTGAAAACCATACCGGGCGGTGCCAATGTCGTTGACGCTGAACAGTACAAGGAAGGCCGTGTGTCTACGCTGGACGATGCACTGAAATTCTCTCCCGGCGTATTCATCGCTTCGCGCTTCGGGGCTGAAGAGGCACGCCTGTCCATACGCGGCTCCGGGCTGCAGCGCACCTTTCACATGCGTGGCATACAGCTGCTGCAGGATGGTGTGCCGCTGAACCTGGCGGATGGCAGTGCTGATTTTCAGGCGATGGAACCCCTGTCGGCCCGTTATGCGGAGGTTTATCGCGGAGCCAATGCGCGGCAATTCGGGGCCGCGACGCTGGGTGGTGCTGTCAATTTCGTCAGCCCATCCGGGTTCGATAGCCCGCGAGTCGGCGCACGGTTGGAAGCGGGCAGCTTCGGATATGCGCGTGCACAGGCGTATACGGGTGGGGCGAGTGAGCAACGCGACTGGTTCTTCTCCGCTTCCCATTTCCAGCAGGACGGTTATCGCCAACACGCAAAACAGAATACGCAACGTGTAAACGGCAATCTCGGCTGGCAAGTGAATGAAGTACTGGAAACGCAATTTTTCCTGGGCGTGGTACAAACCGATTCCGAACTGCCGGGGGCGCTCACCAGATCGGAGATGGAAAGTAATCCTCGCGTTGCCAGTCCCGGTAACCTCAGCGGCCATCAAAAGCGCGATTTCGACCTGGCACGCCTGTCCACCCTGAGTACGGTGAAGCTGGATAGTGAACGTCGTATCGAAGCAGGTGCCTTCTATTCCTACAAGTCCTTATTCCATCCTATCCACCAGGTGCTGGACCAGGATTCGCATGACTATGGGCTGAACCTGCGTTATGTCAGCGAAGCCATGCTGGCCGGAAAACGCAATCGGCTGATCCTGGGCACCCTGGCGCAGGCTGGCAGGGTGGAAGATGATCGTTTCGATAATATCGGGGGACAGCGCGGTGCCCGGCGGGCTCAGGCGACGCAGGATGCACGCAACTTTTCGGTGTATGTCGAGAACCTGCATTACTTCATTCCTTCCACGGCTTTGATCGCTGGCCTGCAAGCTCTCCATGCCCGTCGCGAACTGAAGGATTATTTTCTTTCCGATGGCGACAACAGCGTGGACCGGGCCTATCGGCACGTATCACCAAAACTGGGTGTGTTGCATGAGATGAGTCCCGGCATCCAGGTTTATGCCAATGTCAGCGGCAGTGTCGAGCCGCCTACGTTCGGTGAGCTGGCCGGTGGCCCGACCGTGACGCCAGTCAACGCACAGAAGGCGACGACACTCGAAGCGGGAAGCAGAGGTGTCAACCAGCAGCCGTGGGGCAAGGTGAGCTGGGATGTATCGCTTTATCACGCGCAGATGAAGGATGAATTGCTGGCACTAACCGATACCAACAATAACCCGTTGGGGACGATCAATGCAGGGCGGACCCTGCACCGTGGCCTGGAGGCAGGCATGGAAGCACATGTCGGTTCGCGCTGGATCGCGCGCTTCAATTACCTTTTCAACGACTTCCGCTTTGATGACCATGCGGTATACCGAAGCAACCGTCTGGCCGGTGTGCCGCGTCAGCTCCTGCAGGCCGAGCTTTTGTACAAGCTGGACACCGGCATGTATTTCGGGCCGAACCTGAGAGTCGTATCGTCTGCTTATATCGATCATGCCAATACGCTCACGGCAGCGGGGCACGCGATATTCGGTTTCAAGGTCGGTCAGCAGGTGAGCAGGCGATTGTCCTGGTTTATCGACGGACGAAATCTTGATGACAACAATTACGTGGCTACCACCAGCGTCGTTGCAAATGCCAATGGCCTTGACGGCCGTTATTACTTCCCCGGGGACGGTCGATCGGTGTATGCAGGAATAGCACTGACATATTGAGCAGGCCTGAACGAATATGGCGTTCAGTGATCTTCATGCTGAAAAAGGGAAATCATGATGAAAATATTGTGCATGCAAGCACGCAGGCTGTTTCCGCTGTTCTTGATGATCATCGGTTTGTATGCGTTTTTCCAGGTCCGTGACCAGTCAGTGCCGCCGCACCATGCACATGATGCACACCCTGTGCATCACGCATCGGGGCAGGGGATTATTCCCAGTGAACTGGGCGCCAGTGTCGTTGCCGGTGCTGGAGGCGTGATATGGGCGCTGAGCAAGCAGCATGTAGCGGAGGCGGAAGCTGCATTGGTACTCCGGAACTCGGCAGATATGGGCAAGACATGGTCGGTGCCGATCATCGTTTCGCGTGAGCAGATCACCGCGCGTGGCGACGAGCGTCCCGCGCTTGCCTTCGGTCCGGGTGGAGAGTTCTACATCATCTATACCCGTCCACGCGGGGGCGGTGGTAATCCGCATATCGGCGATATCCGTTTTGTACGATCGCTGGATGGCGGCAAGACGTTTTCGGCGCCGGTAACGGTGCATGCCAACCGCGATGTCATTGTGCATGCCTTTGGTTCCCTTGTTGTGGATGGGGAGGGCATTCTTTATGTTGCCTGGATAGATAGCCGGGACAAGGAGGTTGCCAAAGCGCGGCAGCAGGCTTATGCAGGCAATGGCTTGTACTACGCGGTATCCACCGATGGCGGGAAAACATTCAAGGGGGATTATCGCCTCGCAGATCATACCTGCGAGTGCTGTCGCCTGGCACTGGCATTGGATGAACAGCAGCGCGCCACAGTTATGTGGCGTCATATCTTCTCGCCGGATATTCGCGACCATGCCGTAGCGGCGCTGGACCGTGATGGTGTGGTAAGCGAGGTGCAGCGTGCAACCAAGGATGACTGGCGCATCAATGCCTGTCCTCATCAGGGGCCGGCAATGAGCATTGCCGAAGACGGAACCAGGCATCAGGTATGGTTTACGATGAAGAACGATGACGGCGCTGTTTACTATGCTGCGGTTAACAAGTCAGGAAAGTCTTTGCTGCCGGTAAGGCTGGGGACAGGACTGGCCAGCCATGCTGATGTCGGGCTGTGGGGCAAGCATATCGCCGTGGTATGGAAAGAGGGGGAGGGCAAATCGACAGTATTGAAGGCAAGGCTGTCCCGGGATAAGGGGCGAAGCTGGACAGTGAGGGAGTTGGCCCGTTCACAAGGGCTTTCAGCGCGGCCGCAGGTTGTGCGGCTTTCGTCGGGACTGGCGGTTGCGTGGCAAACGGAAGATGCCGGGATGCGCATAGTGCCGATTGTGTCTGGCAATTAACCTGACCGCATTTTATGTAGGCACGCGATAGGCCGGCTCGCTGGAAGTAGCGATTTTTACTGGCTCGGACGATTTTGATTCATATCAAAGATTAAGCGAGGCCTGCTCCGGTACATTGCAGTTGTTTTCAAAGAGAAAGTTTCTATGTTGTCCAGCCTCTATCACCGGTTAAACATCAAGCATAAATCCGTACTGCCCATCGTGCAGGGAGGCATGGGTGTCGGCGTATCGGCGGGGCGTCTGGCCGGCACGGTGGCACGCTTGAATGCAGTCGGTACCATTTCCAGCGTCGATCTGCGCCGCCACCATCCTGATCTGATGGCGCAGACAGGGCGTAAGGGCGACAAGGAGCTGATCAATCGCGTCAATCTGATTGCGCTTGATCGCGAAATCCAGAAAGCACGCAGCATTGCCAACGGCAAAGGGCTGATCGCGGTGAATGTAATGCGTGCCGTCAGTGAATACGCGAATTATGTGCGCCAGGCTTGCGAAAGCGGCGCCGATGCGGTGGTGGTGGGCGCCGGCCTGCCAATGGACCTGCCGGATCTGACCAGTGAGTTTCCCGATGTGGCGCTGATTCCGATTCTGTCGGATGCACGCGGCATCCATCTCATTCTGAAAAAGTGGATGCGCAAGCAGCGCCTGCCGGATGCCATCGTCATCGAAAATCCCAGGTTTGCCGCCGGTCACCTGGGTGCGGCCAAAGTGGAGAATCTCAACGATCCGCAGTATGCCTTTCCACGCGTGCTGGAAGAAACGCTGGCCCTGTTCAAGGAACTTGGCATTGAAAGCGAACGTATTCCGCTGATCGCTGCGGGCGGCATTAATAATCCTTTCCAGGTGCGCGAACTGTTCGCTGCCGGGGCCAGTGCGGTACAACTGGGCACGGCTTTCGCTGTCACGCAGGAGGGCGATGCTCATCCTGAGTTCAAGCGGGTGCTGGCTGAAGCCAAGCCGGAGCATATCGTCACCTTCATGAGCGTGGCCGGCTTGCCGGCACGTGCAGTGAAGACGCCGTGGCTGGAGAAATACCTGAACAAGCAAGACCAGTTACAAGGCCAGGCCAAGCAACGTGCCTGCACTGTCGGCTTTGACTGCCTGCACCAGTGCGGCTTGCGCGACGGTTTGCCGCAAGCCGGTCAGTTCTGTATTGATCAGCACCTGGCGTATGCACTCGACGGTGATGTAAAGCGGGGACTGTTCTTCAGGGGGAGCGAGAAGCTGCCGTTTGGCAGCGAGATACGTTCCGCAGGCGAGCTGATTGATTACCTGCTGAGTGAAATCGCCTGCCTGATGCCGCAACGTTCGACGGGAACGGCCACCTGATCTCGTACGAGTGGCGAAGCGGGGGAGTAGGGCATCGGTTCTCCGGTAGGCCGTACAGCGCGCTTTATTCCCGCTCCTTTGCGAGAGACACCGGCAGGTCGAAGTGTAAAACCTCTTCTCGCTGACCCAACTTCGTATACAAGGCAATAGCTGCTTCATCCTCCATGCCGGTATCTGCCTGGACAAAAATCACCCACGCGCCGCGCATTGCCGCGATCTGCTGCAGCCTCCTGATGAGCGCTGTTGCAATGCCCTGGCGCCGGTGGCCTTCCAGCACTGCGAGATCGTAGATATAAATCTCGCTGCGTTCCTGCTCGAATTTCTTCAATTCGTAGGCAGCAAGCCCACCCACAACGTCATTGTCCTTCATGGCTGCCAGCGCGATGAAGGATTCGCCAGCCAGTAATCGGCGCAGGTAAGCCGGGCCTGGCTTTTTTTCGGTGTACGTCTGCTGGTCATTGAAGGCGGTGCCGAACATGCCAAGCAGTGCGTCCATGAGGAGGAGATCATGCGAAGTAAGGTGTCGGATGATGAATGGCATGATGAGGCAAACTCGGGGGCGCCAGGGGGTGGATGAGGGGGGGGCGGATAGCGGCTCAGGTAGTTCAAGCATAACAGTGACTCCATCATCCCGGGACGAGGCGAGGGTATGGACGTGAAGGGATGGCACGCCCGAAGACCTCACCTTGGTGCCTGACATGCGGAAACAGCGCATCCGATCTTGCAGCGCTGCCGTTTCACTTATCGCGCATTTGTCGAGGGAATCCTGCAAATTCAGGCGATCTCCCGGTTCATGCTGTTAATTGCCCGCGGCATATAATTGCGCTTATTGCAATACTTAGGGCGCTGCAAGTCTAGGGTGATTTTCCACGCTTCGGACGCGACATGATTTCAGACGATATAAAATGCAAGAAAATCCGGTCACTCTGACTGGCCAACACGGTAATCCCTTATGAGGCTGACTTCTTACACAGACTATGCATTGCGTTCCCTGATGTATTTGGGAATGAACCGCGACAGGCTGGTGACGATCCAGGACATCGCCGATGCGCATGGCATAGCAAAAAATCATTTGACCAAGGTGGTCAATCACCTTAGTGCAATAGGTGTCATCGATAGCGTCCGGGGCCGTAACGGCGGCCTCCGGCTGGGAAAAGAGCCGGGTGAAATCAACATCGGCTATATCGTGCGTAATACGGAAAACGATTTCTATATCGCGGAGTGCTTCAATCCTGACAAGGAAGGATGCATGTACAGCTCTGCATGCATACTGAAGGGTGTGCTGAAGCAAGCCAATAATGCCTTTCTCGATGTGCTCGATGGCATGACGCTGGAGAGCATCCTGCTTCAAGGAAGCAATCCCAGGGCAGGCAAGCAGGCACGGAGTGGAGTAAGTTCCCTGAAGCTGCAGGTGAAGCCGGCAACTCCTGAGAAAGTGGATTAATCGTCTGTTCCATGTGGGCTTCTCCTGTCGCCCCTTAGGTGTCCAGCACCGGACCGGGGACGGCAAATTGGGCAGCGAGAATCAGCGCCATACCTCGCTGCCGCACAACATCCTCATCCTGCTCCTCCCGATGGCATTGATAATGAACCGGCCTCAGGCCGGCAAGGTAAGGTCACCCTCCCGCCCTTTCTCAGTGCGATAACCAGCGGCTTCCAGGGAGGCGGCAATACGAGAGAAGGGCAGGTTTTCATCGCACTGCACGGTAATCTTGCTATGCAACAGCGATACGGTTACGTCGTGCACGCCCGGGAGCGATGACAAGGCCTGGGTGATTGTTTCTATGCAGCCTTCGGAGTGAAGGCCGACGACTTCCATGATCCACGTACGCATGACTTTCCTTTCTTCTTAACGAGCTCACAATCCCTCTTACGCGTGCCGGTCTATGGCAGAGGGTCTCGTTCTTTACAAATCTCATAAGGTCTGTGTAAGAGCAATATATCTCATACGGGAGAAGCCTGTTTGAAGAAGGTCGTGGTTTTGACCATGATCGAGGAAAAGGCCTTATAAACAGGGGCTGCAAGTTTTCAGGGCGTCAATACGGCGCTGGAACTCGAGCCTTTAGTGGGCGGTTGCAGTGTGTGCAACCGCTGCCTTACAGACGGGGGGCTTGCAAAATATTACGGGCATCTTCTTGGTCTGAAGCCCATCCCTTGCAAGGGGCTCATGCATAAAACGGTGTTCGATATTCAGGTGCCATCATCGTGGGATGGTTGTTTGCCGTTCCCGAAAGACAAGGCACTGTCTGCATCGACAGGTTTGTGGAGCACCGGAAGTCAGCCGCGCTGTTTGCCAATTCCTTGCGAAAGCTTTTTCGATGTGAGCTGTCTCCGGATTACGGTCTTCCTGCTGGGGAAGACGTTGCAGAACGCCACCGGTAAACGCAATCTGCTCATGAGGTTGCAGCCCGGCTTGCGGACAGCGGGCATAGCGAACCCCGGCTCAGTCCTGCATGCGCTGGCAAGCAGTTCGGTGACAGCCCATCTCATGCACATGAGCGTCCATTGAAGGCGATAGGGTAGTGGGAGCGAGATGTGCATGCTGATTGCAAGGAAGGGCACCAGTCCAGACACATTGGGTGCCGGTGAGGCCAGTGGGGTTTGTTGGCCTGCTGTTTGAATGGTGGATATGGCGGGCTCTTTTTCACCTGCAGGCAACCCGTCCGGATAACAGGGACGGTTGATGCCGCGGATGGCGGGACAATGCGGCCGTGAGGGGA
>JAEZLB010000341.1 GCA_023435945.1 Pseudomonadota bacterium
CACCAGAACCAGCCATGCTCGAACCAGTATATGGTGATGTTGCCTTCCGCCTTGCCCTCATTGCGCTTTACGTTCTTGAAGTGAGCATAGATGGCAGTGCTGTTGTGATCCTTGTTGCGCTCCTTGGCCTTCAGCTTGGTGCCTAGGAAGGTATCACGCCCCGAAGCATCCAGCAGGAAGCGAGCATGCCATACCTTCACGCTTTCATCGTCGAGGCGGGCATGGACCCGTACTCCCTGGTTATCGTCCAGGAACGCTACATTGGTGACTTTGCAGTTTTCCAGCGCATGCGCGCCTTTGCGCTGTGCGTTGCGGAACAGGATTTCATCGAATTCAGAACGCCGTACCTGATAGGCATAAGGCATGGATTTGTTGATGGCATCGCCGAAGTTGAATACCTGCTTGTGCGCATGCCATGGAGAGACAAACTCTGCAGCCCATTTTTCTATGCCTATACCACGTACTTCCTCAGCTACACCGAGTTTTTCCAATAAAGGGAGATTGGCTGGAAGCAGGGATTCGCCAATGTGAAAGCGGGGATGCTGTTCCTTCTCGAGCAGAACGACCTGGTAACCTTTTTGAGCCAGCAGCGCTGCAGCTGTTGATCCGGCCGGGCCGCCTCCAATAACAAGTACATCACAGTTCACTGCTTGTACGGGGGTATCTTTATCTGAACGCATCAATGATAGGGAAGGATAGTGAACTGCCGGGGACTTTAGCATTTTTTGCTCCGCTCACAAATACCGTCCTGCTTATTTGTTGCGTGGCGGCTGGTCGCTTTCGTAAAACAGAGGCGGTCTCGGTGCGGCCGATGAAGATAAACGAGGTGAGCAAGAAAGGACCAGGCCCGTTGTGGCACTCCTGTACGTTGCTGCGAATGTATGCCGCCCCCGGCGCTCCTGCCGCTAGGAATGAAGGCATTACAGAGATGAAGGGGGCGGAAGCGTATAGACACGAAGCATTATGCCATCTCCATATTCCTAATACCGGTTCCTGGCTTGGCGGTACATTCGGATGGTATCTGGTCAAATGGTCAATCTATCGCCCAGATGACTCCCAGGTTAAGGCCGAGTACATCAATACCCGGATTCGGGTCCGTCATGCCGAGATTGGAGTGATGGATGAAGTGGAGCGCAGCCGACACCGCCATTTTTTGCGTCAGTTGCTGGCGTAATCCAAGTTGCGTGAACCAGTTGAAGGTGAAGTCCTGGCCTTGCCCGCCAGGTACGCCCTTGGCGTTGAGGAAGCCGAATCCGCCGCCGATTTCGTAGAAGAGTGCGGTTCGCCGGTTGGGCAGCCACCATTCGAAGCTGGGGGCGCCTGCGGCACCCACGTAGTAATCTTCGGGACCTTTCAGGAAGGATTCTCCGATGATGGCGATCCTGTGCCTGACTGTGAGACGCGCTCCATCCGGACTCTGCCAAAGCTCACGAAAGGCCGGTGAACGCCAGGCGATCTGCACAGGCGCAATGACATAGTCGAGCGGCGTATTGTTTCTTATCTTCGAAAGGTACCCCGCCTCCAGCGCGACTTCCCATTGTTCCGAGGGGTGCTGAGCGAGGGTGCTCGATGAAACGAGCATCAGTGCCGCCAGTAAGGGGAATGTAATCCGGGATGCCATTATGTTCTGGGCTTGTATGCGATGGTAACGAAATCTCAAATTCGAAAACAGGTGGCTTGGTTGTCAGGGTATCGGCGTGGAGGCATGCCCGAGAGGCCGGATTCCCTGGCATGCTTGAACACGCAGCCTCAGCCATAAGCTGCTACGCTGTCCGAAATGTCCGCGTTATCACGAGGCAGGCCAGCTTGGCATTTTATCCATGATTGTCTGGCCAATGGTCGCATTCTTGTAAAATCCCGTGCTGACATGAACCGGAGTGCGGCGACTGAAGTTTGCGTCGTTATCATTCGGTTTTGCAGCGGTTTGTGGTACAGTTCTGCCTGTTGTTTGAAGAGCGCTTCGGCGCTTTTTTCATTCCGGAGAATGAGCGGAGCAACAGCGCCGGGTGAGGATGCCGGGAATCCCAGTACATCATCTGTGCATAGCGGCTGTGACGAAATTGGTAGACGTAAGGGACTTAAAATCCCTCGGTGGAAACACCGTGCCGGTTCGATTCCGGCCAGCCGCACCAAAAAAGTGTTGGATTTTTTTATCTCTTACGCTATACTTCTTCTCCTCGTAACGTACTGCGTTACGAATCATGCGGGAATAGCTCAGTTGGTAGAGCGCAACCTTGCCAAGGTTGAGGTCGAGAGTTCGAGACTCTTTTCCCGCTCCAGATTCAAAAAAAGGAAGCCTGAATGGCTTCCTTTTTTATTTTCTGCGCCTCTTTCCTCTTCCTTCACGCAAGCAGATGTACGCCACATGGTCCGTATGCAAACCATGCAGAGAGATGTCCGTCATCGGCGTAGGCAGATGAATGACGGAACAAAGGGGAGGCTTGAGGTGGGCGCGATGATGACATCCCCCTCATGAAGGAAGAGGAAAGAGGCGGAAGGCAGCAGGCTTCCGCCCGGCAGCAGCGTGCCTTAGCTTGCTGCGTAGGTGATGTTGGAAGCCTGTTTGCCCTTGGGACCCTGAGTTATTTCGAACTGTACCTTTTGGCCTTCCTTGAGCGTCTTGAAGCCTCTCATCTGGATTGCGGTGTAGTGCGCGAATAAATCGCCTTCACCGGTATCGGGGGTGATGAATCCGAAACCTTTGGAATCATTGAACCACTTGACTGTACCTGTCGCCATGTCCTTGCCTTTGCAGATTGATTAATCGTACGCACCGTGCTTGCGCCCGGCTTCTCCTCCGCCAGTTTTGTCCCTTTGTTTATACTGGCCTCGACATTTTTTACTAAAAATGTGCGGATGCGAACAACAAGCGCATTGGATTTGACATGGAGCAATCAAGTCCATGGGCGGTCCGTCGTATTTGGGCCGGTGATGGCGGATTCGGAGGCAGAGTGGTCCGAGCAAGGATCAAGGGATTTGATGCAGATCAGATTCGTTGGGAGAGGGGGCGAGACGCCCCTTAGGACAACTGATTCTTTATCACGTAATGGGTCAGTTCGGCATTGTGTTTCAGGCGCATCTTCTGCAGCAGGCGTGTGCGGTACATGCTGATAGTTTTTACGGACAGGGCCAGTTCATTGGCGATATCGGTGACGCTTTTTCCGGCAGCAATCATGGTCAGGGTCTGGTACTCGCGGTCCGAAAGCTTTTCATGCGGCAGCGCCTCACGATCTTCCTGGATCGCATTGGCAAGTTCCTGCGCGAGTTGGGGGCTGATGTATTTGCGTCCTCCCGCGATTTCACGGAGTGCACTAACCAGTTCCGACGGAGCGCTTTGCTTGGTCAGATAACCCACCGCACCTGCTTTCAGCGCCCGGATTGCGTACAAATCCTCTCTGTGCATTGACAGAATCAGCACCGCCAGTGTCGGTATTTCCTTGCGCAGTTGTTTCAGCACATCGATGCCATTTCGGTCCGGAAGCGAAATATCCAGCAGAAGGATGGAGGCGGGATGTTTCCGGGCCAGCTTGATTGCTTCTGCACCATCGGCTGCAGCTCCGGAGACAACGATGTCACGGGTGGTGGCCAGTATTTGCTTGAGGCCTTCACGCACAATGGCGTGGTCATCGGCAATCAGGACATGGATAGTTTTCTTCACGCTTCTCTCAGGATGATGTTACTAATGCAGCTTGTCCTAGATGGGTAATTCACTCACCGCCTTGCTGCTGCGGAAAAAATGCCTTCAAAGAGTACAGACTATGTAGCATAGGAAAAATCGAATTACAATCAACGGCTTCAAATAGCGTCAAAAATAAATATTTGCTCGCTTGATACAGGCTGTATTGTCGCGTTCGTTTTTGAATGAGCGGCTGGTTAGGCCTGCCCGAAAGGGTATGCATGTCTTGCATTGCTGCTTCCCATGCATGCCCTTGGGGCGGAAGAGAGGGGTGATTAATGCTTGCTGTATTGTGTCGCACCGAACAGCACGTCACGTGCCTTGTCATCGGTCAGCGCACGGCGCTTGTCGGTTAGTACCTGAACACCTCTTTGTACTGCGGGGCGCTCACTGATTTCATCGAACCAGCGCTTGGCATGTGGATAGTCAGCCCAATCTATGCCTTGTCTTTCCCACGAGCGTATCCAGGGGAAAGTCGCAATATCGGCGATCGTGTATTCATCACCTGCCAGATAAGCGGACTGTGACAAGCGCTTGTCAATCACGCCATACAAGCGCTTCGCCTCGTTGGTATAACGATTGATCGCGTATTCGATTTTTTCCGGCGCGTAGACACGGAAGTGATGAGCCTGGCCCAGCATGGGCCCGACGCCGCCCATCTGGAACATCAGCCATTGGAGCGTGGTGAACTTGTCGAGGTCGGTCTTGCCCAGAAAACGTCCCACCTTGCTGGCAAGGTAGACCAGGATCGCGCCAGACTCAAACAGCGAATAGGGTTTTCCGTCCGGGCCATTTTGGTCAACGATGGCAGGTATCTTGTTGTTAGGTGAAATCGCCAGGAATTCCGGCTTGAACTGGTCGCCTGCGCCTATGTCGATATGGTGAATCTCGTAAGGCAGGCCGCATTCTTCCAGCATGATGTGTACCTTGTGGCCGTTCGGTGTGGCAGTTGAATAAACATCGATCATGGAGTCCTCTGCGAAGGTAAGTTAAAAGATGAGAAGCTGTGAAAATTGTTCAGTGAATAAAGCAGGAAATAATGTAATGCTGCTGTGATCCGCATCATTTCAGGCCAATCCACGAGATTTTTTGTAGTGAGCAAGATAAGGTTCCATCATGGTATGGCGGCTGCCTTCCTGGAGGAAAGAGACCGGTGAAAAGTTCACCATGCGGACAACACAATCGGTTTTTTCATGCCCCACGTCGATGACATTGATGCAGCCGGCAGTCTGTATCAGGTTGCCCAGGAACAGACGCTGTCCCGTGATGGCGTAGGACAGCAGTGCGCAATTGACGCCTCCGTGCAGCACCAGCAGTACATTGTCCCAGGACATATCGCTGCGTAGTTGATCGAGGCCAGCATGCACGCGATCCATGAGTTCGCCTATGCTTTCACCCTCCAGGAAGCGTACCTCTTCTGCCACCATGCCGGAAAATGCTGCGGTGAAGGCATCCTTGAGATTGTGGTCGGGGATGCCGGCCAGATTGCCGCCACGAATTTCCCGCCAGTCCGGCCAGCACTCTATCTCGAGGCGTTGTCCCGTTTCAGCCAGCACGCGTTGCGCGGTTTCCTTTGTACGTGGCAAGCCGGAGCATATGACGCGGTCGAAACGGAATTGGGAGTCGGCAAAAACCCGTCCGGCCGCTTGTGCCTGTTGCCGGCCGAGCTCATTGAGAGGCACTTCATCCGGTGGGTAAGGTTTGCCGTGTTCATCGAAATACGTGACATCGCCATGGCGCATCAGATATATGCGGCGGCGTACAGGAGTGGTCATTGAATGTGGTCCTTGTGCATACGGGCCTGAAAAGCATTCAGATTTCCAGGCGAAACTTGGCTTCTGCCGCAAGCTGCTGAGTTAGCGAAGCATGCAGCGCTTCTTTCAACAAAATTTTGATGCCTTCAGTCCGGCCTGCTTCTGAAGCAAGATGCTGCGCCCAGATCAACGCCATCTCGAAGGTCGCGCCATGCTCGGTCAGTCGATTGATCAGTCCGGCGGCTTGCAGACGTGTGGCCGGTAAGGGGGCGGCGGCAGTCAGCATTTCCATCGCAAGCTGGCGCGGCAATCCCTG
>JAEZLB010000006.1 GCA_023435945.1 Pseudomonadota bacterium
CTGTATAGAGGTGAGGCTCCCTTCGCTGCAGCTAGCGTCACCCCCTGCCCAACATCTTCTGGATAGGTGGGCCTGCTGGCACTGACCTCATTGGAACCCGTCACCACCCTGAGCCGTTCTGCCCAGATTCCCGCATTGACCTGGACGGAGCGTGCCAGAATATCGGTGTAGGTAGCAGTACTCGCATCAAGGCCGAGGCCATCAATAATGACGGTCCCCTTTGAAATCCGGTAGCCATCAAGCTCGCCATCCTTTGCGCTGTTCATCACAGCATTACCCGTTGTTAAGGTGATTCCGCTTGCATTGATGAAACCACCACCATTGACCTTAATGCCGGCAGGATTGGCAATAATGACTTCCGCCTTTTTTCCCGCTACCTCAACATAACCGTGCAGATGACTCGGGTTGCTGGAGTTGACTTCATTAAGAATCACGCGAGCTGCTCCGCCTGCCAGCCATGGGTTGGCTTGGACCCATCCTCCTGTTTGAGTTTGTGTAGCGGTACGGCTGTTATTCAGGATCGCACCCTGGCTTTGCACATCAAACTGATTATAGGTATTACGGGAAACACCGGCTGCCGAGGGTGTCTGAATATTGACTTGCGGCAGCCCGTTTGCTGTTTGGAGTATGGTCGGTCGCTGTTTTCCGGGAGCATTAGCATCAACAATGATCTGTGAATGCGCAAAGGGAGCCAACAGCATCGTCACGCCCGCAACCATCCTTGCAGCGGTACTGAGCGGGTTAATGGGAAAGCCTATCCCTGTACACGTCGCAGCAAGGATGCTTTCGTCAGTACCTTGATTTCCTCTTTTCTTTGCCCTTGTATTTTCTGAGACAACCATCAGGAGGCCGCGTGCATGGTTGAATAAGATGCGATATAAGTTCCTGTTCATTTCAACCATCCTTTTATCGTAGGCTGCATAACGAGAAATCAGCTCAAAACAAGGCTCAATAACTCCAGTTGAAACTGAAGCCAGCGGTAGTACTGGCGGTTCTGAATCCATCAGGCTTTTTGACTGGTTGGCCCATAAAGATGTCGTAGGCACTGCCCAGAAATCCTCCCCTTAGCCCGAGCACCACCCCTACCAGCCGCGTACCGACCAGATAGCGGCTGGCTTGTCCTCCGACTTCGCCGTAGTCGACGCCTGCATAAAGCTCTTGCCGACTGTTGCCCAGCACATAGCCGACATCATTGCGCAGTGTCCATCCTCGATCAGCTGACAGCATCATGTCGCCGTCGAAGCCGCGGACCGAATAGCGACCTCCAATGGCAAAACGATCCTGTGGCACCAGGGGAGTGCCATTCCATTGACTACGGAATGCACCTAGATAACGAAAGTTTTGTTGGGCGACCTGAAATGGCGCTGATAAAGTGATGTCAGCGTTCCAGACTTTCGGGCGCGATGCGCCTTCACCAAAGATTTCTTCCGGCGCTTTCAATGCTCCCAAAGCACCGGTTCCATGGCGATATGTCACATTTAAATCGAGCGTATTGGCACCCAGGAATTCACGATGCCCCAGGCCCACTTCCCAGCCGGCGGTGCGTCGGCGTTGCGTTTCAACTTGAGTATCATCAATGAAGTTGTCGGACTCCTTGAGATAAGCCCTCAAGGAAATAATCGTCTTGCGTTGAGCATCGCGATAAACAATACGCGTGAGCCTCAAGTCGTTCGTGCTACTGGTACCTGAGTAGATGTACTCCTGATTAAGACCCGCAATGCTTTGAAAGTAGCGATAACGTGAAGCAGTCGTGCTTAAGGTCCAATAGCCAAATGGAAAGGAGTAATGAGCAGCACTGCCTTGAGTTCCTCTTGGCCCGTGATCGCCACCGCCCAGGTCATGATTGAGGCTGATATAAAACAGGTCGTTCAGTGTCCACCAGTTGTCATAGGAAAGCGTCAGTCCTCCCTGATACCGCCCGGTGGATTTGGAGCCCGAGTCATCAACTGACACGGTTACGCGGAAAGGGAAGCGCTGTCGATAGGAAATGACAAGATCGCTTTGTCCAGGCTGCGAACTTTCTCCTTCAGCCGCCTCTATCTTTATATCTGCAGTTGCGGTCGGAACACGCTTGAAATTTTCCAGCGCCTGCTCGAGATCGCGCAAATTCAGAATATCACCAGGAGAAATGGGAAGTGCATTCCATTTAGTGCCACGCGGGTCCCCGTCTGACGCAAATCGGATTTCGCGTACACGTCCCGGAATGACAGTCAAGGTCAAGTCACCGGTTCCGACGTTTTGCGGAGTCGCCAGTACTCGCGTCGTGATAAATCCCTTCGCGATGATTGCACTCTGAATACGACTTATGAGTGCGTTTATGCCGTTTGCACCCAAACATTTTCCGATAGGCGAATCTCTTCCCGGGATCAGGCTGTCTACCGCGAAGCGGAAATTATCCACGCCATCGCCTGCCAAGTGGAGACGCTTGATAAGAAAGCACGGTGATTCACCCTCAGGTAAAGGGTTTTCGGCCAGAGAGCTCGGAGGACGCAAACGTACATCGGGGATCTGCTCTTGTTGTAGACGTAGCTGGCGCTCCCGCTCCTGCTGCCTTAGCAACTCATCGGGAGAGAAACTTTGTGCCTGCGCGAAAACAGCGCCACATAAGCTGGCAAACAGCAACCGCGATAAAAATGGCTTTAGAGGAGGACCGGGATAATGAGCTTGCATTTCATTGCAAAAACAATAATTTCACCAGCAAAATATTACAATATTTGCAATATTAAAGATGCAACTTTAATAATATTGTTTGTGCTCGTGCGCTCCATACAACATTGATCCAGTACCCTTGGGCAGATTTTTAATTTGTCACAGCACTATTTGAACGCCTCAGGGTCTAGGTCGAATTGAGCACTTGGTCGCCACCAGACTTAAAACCTTTAATAAATAAATATTTTTTCCTCTCTTGAAAAAGGCAAGTCCCGTCCATATACTTAGCACTCGTTAGGGTAGAGTGCTAACAATGGCACCCCTTCCCAATTTCCATTTCGTCGAGTTAGAAAAGGAACCTCTCCCCCTCTTCAAGCTCGATGCGATATCAACATAAACCATTGAATGTTAAGGAGTTTGTATGAACCTTCGTCCTCTACACGATCGCGTCATCGTCAAGCGCCTGGATCAGGAAACCAAAACCGCATCCGGCATCATCATCCCTGAAGCCGCTGCTGAAAAGCCGGATCAAGGTGAAGTGCTGGCCGTTGGTAACGGCAAGATCCTGGAAGACGGCAAAGTCCGTGCGCTGGATGTAAAAGTGGGCGATCGCGTGTTGTTCGGCAAATATGCCGGCCAGGCCGTCAAGGTCCAAGGCGAAGAACTGCTGGTGATGCGCGAAGAAGACATCATGGCAATCGTCGAGAAGTAATACGAATATCCGATTCACTATTCAAGGAGTAAACAAACATGGCAGCTAAAGAAGTCGTATTTGGCGACAGCGCCCGCTCGAAAATGGTTGAAGGCGTCAACATTCTCGCCAACGCCGTCAAAGTAACTCTGGGCCCGAAAGGCCGTAACGTCGTGCTGGAACGCTCTTTCGGCGCCCCCACTGTGACCAAGGACGGCGTGTCCGTGGCCAAGGAAGTGGAACTGAAAGACAAGCTCATGAACATGGGCGCACAAATGGTCAAGGAAGTTGCTTCCAAGACTTCCGACAACGCTGGTGACGGCACCACCACCGCAACCGTACTGGCCCAGGCGATCGTTCGCGAAGGCATGAAGTTCGTTGCTGCTGGCATGAACCCGATGGATCTGAAGCGCGGCATCGACAAGGCTGTTGGTGCAACCGTTGAAGAACTGAAGAAAATCGCCAAACCCTGCACCACCTCCAAGGAAATCGCCCAGGTTGGTTCCATCTCCGCCAACAGCGACTCTTCCATCGGCGACCGCATCGCTGAAGCTATGGAAAAAGTAGGCAAGGAAGGCGTGATCACTGTTGAAGACGGCAAATCCCTGCAAGACGAGCTGGATATCGTTGAAGGTATGCAATTTGACCGTGGCTACCTGTCGCCTTACTTCATCAACAATCCGGACAAGCAAGCCGCTCTGCTGGAAAACCCGTTCATCCTGCTGTTCGACAAAAAAATCTCGAACATCCGCGAACTACTTCCGGTGCTGGAGCAAGTCGCCAAGGCTGGCCGTCCGCTGCTGATCATCGCAGAAGATATCGAGGGCGAAGCACTGGCTACCCTGGTTGTGAACAACATCCGCGGCATCCTGAAAACCTGCGCAGTGAAAGCGCCAGGCTTCGGTGATCGTCGTAAAGCCATGCTGGAAGACATCGCTATCCTGACCGGTGGCCAGGTTGTGGCTGAAGAAGTTGGCCTGACCCTGGACAAGGTTACCCTGAACGAACTGGGCCAAGCCAAGCGCGTGGAAATCGGCAAGGAAAATACCACTATCATCGATGGCAATGGCCAGGCTGCCGACATCGAAGCCCGCGTCAAACAAATCCGCGTGCAAATCGAAGAAGCGACTTCCGACTATGACCGCGAAAAACTGCAAGAACGCGTGGCCAAACTGGCTGGCGGCGTAGCAGTGATCAAGGTTGGCGCTGCAACTGAAGTCGAAATGAAAGAGAAAAAGGCCCGCGTTGAAGACGCGCTGCACGCAACCCGTGCTGCCGTTGAAGAAG
>JAEZLB010000092.1 GCA_023435945.1 Pseudomonadota bacterium
CCTTTACCACGATCAAATGGGAAACTGGTCCAGTGCAAGTGGTGCGTTATAACGGCTATCCCGCGATGAAAATCGCAGGCCAGGCAGCACCTGGATACAGCAGTGGCGATGCCATGGATGAAATGGAGAAGCTGGCGGGCCAGTTGCCACCGGGTTTCGGTTTCGAATGGACTGGCCAGTCGCGCGAAGAAAAGATCTCGGGCGCGCAAATGCCGATGCTGATGGCGCTGTCGTTGCTGGCGGTATTCCTGGTGCTGGCGGCCTTGTACGAAAGCATGTCGATTCCATTTGCCGTGCTGTTGGTAGTGCCACTGGGTATTCTGGGGGCGGTGCTGGGTGTGCTATTGCGCGACATGCCTAATGACGTTTATTTCAAGGTGGGCCTGATTACGATCATCGGCTTGTCTGCAAAGAATGCGATTCTGATTATCGAATTCGCCAAGGATTTGCAGGCGCAGGGCAAGGGGGTTGTCGAAGCGGCCCTGGAAGCTGCCAAGCTGCGTTTCCGTCCGATTATCATGACCTCGCTGGCCTTCACGCTGGGCGTTGTGCCACTGGCCATTTCCACGGGGGCAGGTTCTGCCAGCCAACGCGCGATTGGTACCGGTGTAATGGGTGGCATGATTACGGCAACCGTGCTGGCAGTATTCTTTGTGCCGGTATTTTTCGTTGTGGTGCGCAGCCTGTTCAAGGGCAGCAAGCGACAGCAGCAGTTCTGGGCTGAACACGCAGCCAAGATTCAATCTGGCGAGGAGCCGGGCGTATGATGAAAAATAATGCAATCAAACAAGTGAACACTTCCAATCTTCGCCAGCTAGTAGCTAGTCTGTTGTGCGTTGGCGTGCTTTCCGGTTGCACGCTGGCGCCGCCGTTCCAACGTCCCGATGCACCGATCGCTGGCGAATATCCGGTAACGGCGAACGAGGCGCAGCAGCAGTCTGCTTCCGGCATCACTGCCGATAGCGGCTGGCGCGAGTTTTTTACCGATGCGCGCCTGCAAACATTGATTGAGGCAGCACTGGAAAACAACCGCGATCTGCGTACTGCAGCTTTGCGTATCGAGGAGGCGCGGGCACAGTACAACATCGTGTCGGCCGATGTGCTGCCCAATCTTTCGGTAGGTGCAGGCGGAACGCGTCAGCGCATCTCCGAGGCAACATCGCCGACTGGTACATCCAGGGTTACTGAAACCTACCAGGTCGGCTTGAACATGGCGGCCTTCGAGCTGGATTTCTTTGGACGTGTGCGCAGCCTGCAAGATGCAGCGCTGTCGCAGTACCTGGCGACTGAAGAGGCGCAGCGTGCTGCGCATATCAGCCTGGTGGCCGAAGTCGCCAAGGCGTATTTGACGGAACGTGCACTGGCGGAGCAGCAGGAGTTGGCACAGCGTACCCTGCAGTCGCGCGAAAGGGCGTACGAGCTGGCACGCCAGCGTTTCGAAGTGGGGGCGTCGTCTGCGCAGGATCTGCGCCAGAGTGAAGTGCTGGTGCAGACCGCCCGGGGATCTCTGGCTTCCCTTACGGGTCAGCGTGGGCAGGCCATTAATCTGCTGACGTTCCTGGTAGGGCGTCCCCTGAATAACCTGCCTGAGCCGCGTCCCTTGGCTGATCAGGGCATTATTGCGGAGCTGCCGGCCGGCATGCCCTCAGAGTTACTGGTGCGCCGTCCCGATATCCGTGCCAGCGAACGCCGCTTGATGGCAGCCAATGCCAACATTGGTGCTGCACGTGCTGCTTTTTTCCCGCGCATTTCATTGACAGCAGGGGTGGGGGCGCTCAGTACGGAGTTGTCGGATCTGTTCGAGAGCGGCACGCGTATCTGGTCTTTCTCGCCGCAACTGATATTGCCGATTTTTGATGCGGGGCGTAACCGTGCCAATCTGTCGGTGGCCGAAGTGCGCAACAACATCGCGGTGGCTGAATACGAAAGGTCAATTCAGGTCGCGTTCCGTGAAGTGGCAGATGCACTGGTGGCACGTGCCACCATCGACGAACAGATCAATGCGCAGCGCCTGGTGCTGGAAGCGCAGGCGGAACGGCTGCGTCTGGCCGATCTGCGCTATGAAGGCGGCATAGCAAGTTCGCTCGAAGTGCTGGACGCGCAGCGTGAACTTTTTAATGCCGAGCAGACATTGGTGCAAGCCCGCCTTCTGCGGCTAACCAATGCGGTTGATCTCTATCGCTCACTGGGCGGCGGCCTGAATGAGACAGCTGTGGCGGCAAAGGAACAAACGCCAAAATAATCGTTTGTAGTTCATCCGTGAAACGCCTGCAGGGAAAACCTTGCAGGCGTTTTTATTTAGAGGTTTGTTTTGCCAGATCCATGCAGAAGTTTCTATAAAGAAATTGCCCAGGCGTCTGCTCTCATGATGTGCATGAAAGTGTTCCTGTTAAGAACAACAATACGAAAATATTCGAGTAACGAAGAATAGCCTGCTAAATAACAATGATGAGTAGCCCCTGGCGCAAAGACATATGAGCATGCAAAAGCTGGAAAGATGGCTGTTGTGAAAGGGTTCTTACTGTTTGAGTAGATGAAAACTGGCAGTTTTCCAGTTCATAAAAAAAGCAGTTAATGAAAAACTATTCGAGAAAAAGTTGCTTTCCAGAAAGCAAAAATCGTTTCAAAGGCCCAGTTTTTTTGCCGCTCCAGAAAGTTTTCGCAGTCCTTATCCGACTGTTTTACAAAGGTATGGCGCGGGTAGGTCATTCATTTGTTACGTTAAGTAACGAAGCAAGATATTATCTGGATAAATGATTTCCCTTGAGCACAAAGGGACTTTGAGACGGTGACAGATCTTGGTTGTCATACTTGAAAAGGATATCTAGGCAGGGGGCATGTTGAATAAACCGCGTGGCTAAGTCGCGTAGAAGAAAAGCCGTTTGCATATTTATGTCCATAAATAATGGTTCCAGAACCGACGAAGTCGCATAGTTTCCTTAGCAGTAGGCTGCGTTAAGATCAGCTTCACCATGATCCTTTGCTCGATTGCCTGGTCGAGTTGGTCAAAATCCATGGTCGTCCCGCTACGCATGCATCCCTGTCGGCAGGCTTGCCATTATCTGAATCAGGTCTGACGCCTGCCTTGTTTTCCCGGGCTGCCGCCCGCGCCGGGTTTTCCTCCAAGGTGGTACGCCGTCCGCTGGACAAAATCGATGCGGCATTGCTGCCAGTGATTCTGCTGCTGGACCAGAACGAGGCTTGCCTGTTGCTGGGCTGGGACGAATCCGGCAAGGCGCGCCTGCTGTTTCCGGATGCCGCGCAAGGCGGCGTTTTGCTGCCGCGCGAAGAGCTGGCAGCTCGTTATACCGGTGTTGCTATTTTTGCCCGTCCTCATTTCCGTTTTGATGATCGCGCGCCATCAAGGAAAAACCATACATCCGGACACTGGTTCTGGGGCACCATTCTGGAACAGCGTACCATCTTGAAAGATGTGCTTGCGGCAGCCTTGTTGATCAACCTGTTCGCCATCGTGATGCCTTTGTTCACGATGAACGTGTATGACCGCGTAGTACCCAACTATGCGGTAGAGACGCTGTGGGTCTTGGGAGCCAGCGTTGTGGTAGTGCTGGGGCTGGAATACGTGATACGCCTGATGCGCAGTCATTTTGTCGATCTGGCCAGCGCACGAGTGGACATGAAGCTGTCTGCCCTGATCATGGAGAAAGTGCTGGGCATGCGCCTGTCGCATCGTCCGGCTTCGGTCGGAGCCTTTGCGTCGAACCTGCGATCATTTGAAACGGTGCGCGACTTCATCGCGTCGGCGACCGTCACTGCCATCATCGACCTTCCTTTCACTATTCTGTTTCTTGCCATCCTGGCGTGGATATGCTGGCCATTGGTTTTCATCCCCATAGTCGGCATGGTGCTGGTGCTGATTTACAGCTATGTCGTGCAGCACAAGATGCAGGAACTGACGGAAACGACTTTCCGCGCTTCCGCCATGCGTAATGCCACCTTGGTGGAAAGTCTGACCGGGCTGGAAACCATCAAGGCACATGGCTCTGAAAGTCAGATGCAGGTGAAGTGGGAAAAGGCAACCGCCTTCCTGGCTCGTGTTTCCGGCAAAAGCAAGTTGCTGTCGTCTTCCACCATGTACGGGACAGCCACGATTCAGCAACTGGTCAATGTCGCGGTGGTGGTGGCCGGTGTTTATCTCATTCATGCCAATATGCTATCCATGGGCGGCTTGATCGCTTCAACCATGCTGGCGGGCCGTGCCATGGGGCCGCTGGGCCAGGTGGTTGGGCTGCTGCTGCAATTCCAGAATGCGAAAACCTCTTTGTCCGCGCTGGAAAATATTGTGAACATGCCGGGAGAACGTAGTGACGAATCGGCATTCGTGCATCGTCCGGAAATACGCGGCGAGATTGAATTCCGTAATGTGCATTTCAGTTATCCCAATACCAAGACAGAGGTGCTGTCCGGTGTGAGTTTTCGCATACGGCCTGGTGAGAAGGTACTGGTTTTGGGGAGGGTCGGCTCCGGCAAGTCCACCTTGCAAAAGCTCATACTCGGTCTTTACGTGCCGACTGAAGGTGCTGTATTGATCGACGGTGTCGATGTGCGTCAGCTCGATCCGGCTGACATTCGGCGCAACCTTGGTTACGTCGAACAGGATGCCTTGCTGTTTTACGGCACGCTGCGCGAGAACATTACGATACGCGCACCGTACGTCGATGATCGCACCATGGTGGCGGCTGCTGAAATGGCCGGCTTATCTGAGTTTGTGAATCGCCATCCGGAAGGCTTCGACATGGTGGTGGGCGAGCGCGGTGCGTCGCTGTCAGGCGGTCAACGCCAGGCAATTTCAATTGCTCGCGCAGTACTGCTGGACCCGCCGGTACTGCTGCTGGATGAGCCGACCAGCTCGATGGATTTCTCGTCCGAGTTCCAGTTAAAGGAAAAACTGCGCAACTATGCACAGCACCGTACCATGATCATCGTGACGCATCGTTCCTCGCTGATGGATCTGGCGGAACGCATCATCGTGATGGACGATGGCAAGATCGTAGCGGATGGCCCCCGCGATAAGGTAGTCGCTGCGCTGCAGTCCGGTCAGATTGCGAGGGCGGCATAATGAAATTTCTGCTCGCCTTGTTCAAGCCCGTGCACTGGTTCTTCGAAGCAATACGGGTCCGGATACAGCCTGGTGAGACGTCACGCATCAACTGCTGGCTGGCTGCCGACATGGATGATGTCGATGCGGATTTTGTGCGCGATGCCGACCGCTTCATGCTGCAGCAAGAACCGCTGCGCGCGCGCGTACTGATGCGTGCGCTGCTGGGTGTTTTTGTGCTGTTTATTATCTGGGCCGGCGTAGTGAAGATCGACGAAGTCACGCGTGGCGATGGCAAGGTGATTCCTTCGCGCCAGTTACAGATACTGCAAAGCCTAGATGGTGGCATAGTCTCCGAGATTAACGTGGCGGAAGGCGATGTAGTGGAAGCCGGTCAGGTGCTGCTGCAAATTGATTCCACGCGCTCCGAATCCTTATTCCGCGAAAACCGCTCGCAGTATCTGGCCCTGTCGGCCAAGGCGGCGCGCCTGTACGCGCTGGGCGAAGGCAAGCCGTTTGAGGTGGCCAGCGACATCGAAAGGGATGCGCCGAAAACCGTTGAAGATGAGCGCAGCCTGTACGAGGCTGCCAACAATGAAGTGCAGGCTCAAATTGCGATCGCCCGCCAACAGCTGGCTCAGCGGCAGCAGGAATTGTCAGAAGCGCGCGTGAGACAGGCGCAAGCCACCGAGGCGCTGGAATCGGTCACCCGGGAATACTCAGTAACTAAACCCTTGCTGGCCTCCGGTGCGGTGTCTGAAGTCGATCTGTTGCGCCTGGAGCGCGACATCGCACGTTTCCGTGGCGAGCGTGACGTGGCCTCAACACAGATTTCGCGCGCACAGGCAGCCATTGCCGAAGCCACGCGCAAGATCCAGGAAGTGGAACTCAACACTCGTAACACGGCTCGTAAGGAATATTCCGAAACCATGGCCAAGCTGAATGCGCTGATCGAGACCAGTACCGGCCTGGCCGACCGCGTGACGCAATCTGCGATTCGTTCGCCCGTCAAGGGAACCGTCAAGCGCCTGCTGGTGAATACCGTCGGTGGCGTCGTGCAGCCAGGCCGGGATGTGGTCGAGATCGTGCCTTCCGAGGATCAGCTTTTGCTGGAAGCGAAGGTGCTGCCCAAGGATATTGCTTTCCTACGGCCGGGTCAGAAAGCGATGGTGAAATTCACTGCCTATGATTTCTCGATATACGGCGGCATAGACGCCACGCTGGAACATATCGGTGCTGATTCGGTCACGGATGAAAAAGGTAATACCTTCTACATTGTGAGAGTGCGCACTAACCGACCTTCCCTGGCTGGCGATTTGCCAATCATTCCCGGCATGGTGGCGGAAGTAGACATCATTACTGGTGAAAAAAGCATCCTGAATTACTTGCTCAAACCGGTATTGCGCGCAAAGCAGGCAGCATTAAGCGAACGATAATCATGACACGCGCCATGCAAAACAATAAGATTCGTCACCTATTCTGGTCGGCTACGGGAGAGTTGCTCCCGCGCTGGCATGAGGCCTTCTCAACGGCACAAAGCCTGGCGGCGGCGGAAGTGTCCAGTGATGATCAGCAGCCGGTTATGGTCTGGATACGGCTGGTTGCCGGTCGTTCGGTGGAAGAACAGGTGGTACATGTACGCGGGCAGGTAGGCACAGTACCCATCATCGTCCTTAGTGACACGCCCAATGACCGGGAGGCGCTGGCTGCCTTCGCTGCGTCTGCACGAGGCTATTGCAACAGTCACGCGACCCCACAGGTATTGCTCCAGATAGCAAACGTCGTAGAGCAGGGTGGACTGTGGATAGGCGAAAGCCTGATGCAAAAGCTGTTGCAGGTAACAGCCAATACATCATTGCCAGCAGCCTCCCCAGCGCCGCAATCGACAGGCTGGGCACATAAGCTGACCGAGCGCGAGCGCGAAGTCGCGAAAATTGTCGCCTCGGGCGCAAGTAACAAAGAGGTGGCGCGCGCACTGAATATCACCGAACGCACAGTCAAGGCGCATCTGACCGCCATTCTGGAGAAACTGGCCGTGCGGGATCGTCTGCAGTTGGCGCTGATCGTCCATCGTCAATAGATATAAAAAGGCAATGCTATGGTTTTTGCGTTGTCTTTAACTCCTCTTGTACCACGGTACAATTCTCGCGAAGAAATATTGCCATCAAGATAGAAAGCATCCCGCAATCCCTTCGGAGCTTTCATGGCGCAGTCAGGCACTATTATCGGCAAGGTTACTTTCATCACCGGGCAGGTCATCGCCCGCGCTCCCGATGGCAGTCAACGAGTTCTTAAAGTGGGTGATTTCGTCTACGAAGATGAAGTCATCCTCACCGCTGAGGACAGCCTGGTCGAATTCAGTTCGGACAATGGCCTGACCTATCTCCTGCGCGCCAAGGAAACGCTCACACTCGATTCCTACATATTTGAGGATCAACCTCAGCAAGCAAATTCCAGCCTGTTCGTGAGTGACGCGGAAATGGAGCGCATTGCCCAGGCCATTGCAGGGGAACACAGCCTGGATGAGTTGCTGGAAGAAACCGCCGCCGGCCTGGTAGGCGGCAGCAGCTTTGCTGGCGAAGGGCATTCATTTGTGCAGTTGGCGCGGGTGGTGGAGAGTGTCTCGTCATTCAGTCCTGAATTCACGTCATTGATTAATTCCATGATCAATACGCCTCTTAACGGAGGGGGCAACGGTTATTTGCAGCCAAATGAAACTAGTCGCAGTTCCGCATCTCTTCCGTCTACGGGAGGTAATGGCTCGACATCAGGCAATCCACCTGGTTCCAATCAAGCCCCAGTCGCCTACGCAGGTACGGCGACGACCGTCGAAAACACGTTGCTAGAAGGTCAGGTACCGGCGGCGCCGGATGTTGATGGCACGGTGACGTCGTACCAGTTGGTGTCGGATGTGACGTCGGGCACGCTGACGTTCAATGGGGATGGCAGCTACGAGTTTGATCCTGGCAGTTCG
>JAEZLB010000097.1 GCA_023435945.1 Pseudomonadota bacterium
GCGGAAGCTTTTTCCTTGGTAGTAAAGAAACCCGTGCATTCCAGCACTACATCTACGCCCAGCTCACCCCAGGGAATATCGGCCGGATTGCGTTGCGCAAAGACACGGATCTTGTCGCCGTTCACAATCATGTAATCGCCGTCTACTTCCACCGTACCCGGGAATTTGCCGTGTGCGGTGTCGTAACGGGTCAGGTGCGCGTTGGTCTTGGCATCGCCCAGGTCGTTGATCGCAACGATCTGAATATCATTTTTCTTCCCACCTTCGTAATGAGCGCGCAGCACATTGCGTCCGATACGGCCATAACCGTTGATGGCAACCTTGATAGTCATCTTTTTCTCCACACGTAAATAAGCTGAATCTGATTGATTACGACAATACCGATTGAACCGCCCCGACCACGTTCTCGGTGGTAAAGCCGAAGTGCTTGAACAGCACGCCGGCCGGCGCGGATTCACCAAAGGTATCGATACCGATCACACGACCTTCGAGTCCGACATACTTGTACCAGAAGCTGGTCACGCCAGCCTCGATTGCAACGCGCGGCAAACCCTTGGGCAGCACGCTGTCGCGATAAGCCGCATCCTGGCGATCGAATACGTCGGTGCACGGCATGGACACCACGCGCACCGCGATACCCTGCGCTGCCAGTTGTTCCGCTGCCTTCACCGCCAGTTCGATTTCCGAACCGGTTGCGATCAAAATCGCTTTCGCATCCGCCGCATCTTTCAGCACATAGCCGCCGCGCTGAATGTTCTTCACCTGCTCCGCCGAACGCTCCTGGAAGGGCAAATTCTGGCGCGAGAAAATCAGCGTCGTCGGACCATTGCGGCGCTTGATGGCCTGCTCCCATGCCACCGCGGCTTCTACTGTGTCGCAGGGACGCCAGTTATCCAGGTTTGGAATCAGGCGCAAGCTAGACACTTGCTCCACCGCCTGGTGAGTCGGACCGTCTTCGCCCAGGCCGATGGAATCGCGCGTGAACACAAAGATGGAGCGGATCTTCATCAGTGCCGCCATGCGCAATGCATTGCGGCTGTAATCCGAGAAAGTCAGGAAGGTAGCACCAAACGGGATGTAGCCGCCATGCAAAGTGACGCCATTCATGATCGCGCTCATGCCGAATTCACGCACACCATAGTTGATGTGATTACCGGCCTGGTCGGCACGCACGGGCACTGCCTCTTTCCAGTTCGTGAGATTGGAGCTGGTCAGATCGGCCGAACCGCCAAGGAATTCCGGCAGCACCGGCGCAAATGCCTGGATGGCATTCTGGCTGGCCTTGCGGGTTGCCACGGTTTCTTTCTTCTCGGTGCACAATTGGATGTACGCGTGTGCCGTCGCTTCAAAATTGCCGGGCAGATCGCCTTTCATGCGACGCAGCAGTTCGCCCGCCTCCTGCGGATAACGTTCGCTGTAGGCAGCAAATTTTTCTTCCCATTCCTGCTGCAGGGCCTGGCCTCTTGGCTTGGCATCCCAGGCTGCATAAACCTCTTCGGGAATTTCGAAAGGCGCATAGCCCCAGTCCAGCGCTTCGCGGGTAGCTGCCACTTCCTTGTCACCCAGCGCAGCGCCGTGGACCTTGTCTGTACCTTGCAGATTGGGAGAACCCTTGCCGATCACAGTCTTGCAGCAGATCAGCGTGGGCTTGTCGGCTTGTTTGGCTTTTGCAATGGCCGCATCGACAGCGTCCACGTCATGACCGTCGACGTCACGGATCACGTTCCAGCCGTAGGCTTCAAAACGCTTGGGTGTGTCGTCGGTGAACCAGCCTTCCACTTTACCGTCGATGGAAATGCCATTGTCGTCATACAGTGCGATCAGCTTGGACAGGCGCAGGTTGCCGGCCAGCGAACAGGCTTCGTGCGAAATGCCCTCCATCAGGCAGCCGTCGCCCAGGAAAACATAGGTGTAGTGATCGACGATGTCTAAGCCCGGCTTATTGAATTCTGCTGCCAGCAGGCGCTCGGCCAAGGCCATGCCAACCGCATTGGTGACGCCCTGGCCCAGCGGACCGGTCGAAGTTTCGACGCCGCAAGTAATTTCGAATTCGGGGTGACCCGGCGTCTTGGAATGCAGCTGGCGGAAATTGCGGATTTCATCCATCGGCAAATCGTAACCACTCAGATGCAACAACGCATACTGCAGCATGGAACCGTGGCCATTCGACAATACAAAACGGTCACGATCCAGCCATTTCGGATTGGCTGGGTTATGGCGCAGATGCCGGGCCCACAGAGCCACGGCGATTTCAGCCATGCCCATGGGCATGCCAGGGTGACCGGAATTGGCTTTTTGTACGGCGTCCATAGCCAAGGCGCGGATAGCGTTGGCCATTTTAGTGGTAGGGATGGATTTCATCTTGACTTGGATAGAGACAACGCTAAAAGCGAGAGGTTAGAAGCGGTGCAGCAAAGTCCCGTATTTTATCAGAGTGGGCGCGGTGCATTAAAATTGAAAGTAGTTTCAAGCTGATGGCGTACCCGGGGCGGCTATTCCGCCCACGGAAATTGTCTCATTGGCATTAATCGAAAAGCGCCACACCACCTTCTGACCCCATTTATCCATGCCTCGCTTCTATTGCGCACAAGCTCTGCAGACCCACACCTCTATCAACTTGCCCGAGCAAATCGCCCATCACCTGCACGTCCTTCGCATGGCACCAGGCCAGCGCATTACGCTGTTTGACGGCCAGGGGCACGAGTTTGACGCGATGCTGACCAGCCTCGACAAAAAAAGCGCCAGTGCCGAAATCACGGAACAGCGCATGCGCCATACCGAACTGCCCTATCGCCTCACCCTGGCTCAGGCACTGCCGGAAGGCTCAAAAATGGACTGGATCATTGAGAAAGCAATAGAACTGGGCGCCTCGGCCATCCAGCCGCTGGCGGCCCAGCGCAGTGTGGTGAAGTTGTCGCCCGAACGCGCTGCCAAACGGCTGCAGCATTGGCAAGGCGTTATCGTTGCCGCTTCCGAACAAAGCGGTCGTACCCGTATCGCGGATCTGAACGAGGTCACGGATCTGGTACGCTGGAGCTCCCAGCCCCAGCCCGCACAACGCCTACTGCTGACGCCGCGTTCCGATCATTCGCTGGCAGCCTGGGCTCTCAGCGAACCCGCCCGGGATATCACGCTGGTCATAGGCCCGGAAGGCGGTTTTAATGAGCAAGAGGAAAAATTGCTGATTTCCCAAGGTGTCCTCCCGGTTTCCATGGGGCCGCGCATTTTGCGTACCGAAACTGCAGGCTTGGCCGCAATGGCTATAATTAACGCCGCCTGGGGGCAAATGTAATGCTGCCCTCCTTGTTGTTTTTCCCAAACTGGCATGAACTGGTTTAGACGATTCTTTCACCGCCCTCAAATTCCTTCCGCTTTATGGACGGATTGCCTGAAACACCTGCCCTTCCTGCGCCACCTCGATACCGAGGATAAGGCCCGCCTCAAGACGCTGAGTGAGTCCCTGCTCGCAGACAAAACCATTACTGGCGCCGGTGGACTTACATTAACCGATGAAATTTCGGTCAATATCGCCATCCAGGCCTGCCTGCCGGTTCTGAACCTTAACTTGTCCCTCTATGAAGATATGCCCGGCATCGTGGTCTATCCGGATGCCTTTCTCGTGCCTTACCGTGAGATGGATGAGGCTGGCGTCGTGCACGAAGGCCATGAACCCCTGGCTGGCGAGGCCATTACCGCCGGGGGTATGGTGGTCCTGTCCTGGGCCGATATAAAGGCACCTGAAACATCCGGGCAGAATGTCGTGATTCATGAATTTGCCCATGTTATTGATCTGGCCAATGGCGATGCAAACGGACGGCCGCCTTTTCTGCACCGGTTCCATGACGATATCTACCCGGACGAATGGAAATCTGCGTTTGCTGCCGCTTACAAGGACTTTTGCCGGCGGGTAAAAACTACGCTGCAACAACTGCCTGCGGACTTTGATCCTGACCATGAAGCGCATGCCGTGCTGGCAAACAACTTGTTTGCCGCACTTCCCCTGGATACGTATGCCAGCGAAGACCCTGCCGAATTTTTCGCTGTCGCATCGGAAGCTTTCTTTGTGCGGCCGGAGCCTCTGGCCAAGACTTACCCCGGGGTATATCAATTGTTAAGCCAATACTATCGGCAGGATACGCTGATCCAAGACAGCAACCAGGCTTTCCTTTAAGGAAATTCGGGGAAAGCATTTATAATCAGGAGTTTTTGCGAGAAGCTACCCCCATGAAGGTTTATCGCGGACTGCCCAATGACAATGCGCGCACGCCCTGCGCGCTTGCCATTGGCAATTTCGACGGCGTACACCGTGGCCATCAGGCCATGCTGGCGCGCATGGGTGAAGCAGCGGCCTGCCTGAAACTGAGTACGGCGGTGATGACTTTCGAGCCGCATCCGCGCGAGTACTTCGCCAATCTGGCGGGCGACCCGAGCAAGGCGCCCACCCGGATTGCGAACCTGCGCGACAAGTTGCAGGCACTGGCCAATGCCGGCGTAGACAAGGTGATTGTCGAGCATTTCAATGCCAGTTTCGCTGCAATGCCGCCGCTTGATTTCATCGAACGCATCGTGGTCAAGGGCATGCACGCAAAATGGCTGATCGTCGGCGAAGATTTCCGCTTCGGTGCCAAACGTGCCGGCGATATCAATTTGCTGATGGAAGCCGGAAAGCAGTATGGCTTTGAGGTCGAAACCCTGCCAACCATCGTCAATGCGGGTACGCGCATTTCTTCTTCCGCGATACGCGAGGCGCTGGCGCAAGGTGATTTTCCTCATGTACGGCAAATGCTCGGCCATCCGTACACGATATCCGGACGGGTGATCCACGGCCAGAAACTGGGACGCAATCTCGGTTTCCCGACGCTGAACCTGCGCATTGCACACAGGCGCCCGGCATTGTCCGGCATCTTCGTGGTGCAGGTACACGGATTGGCAGAGCGGCCGTTACCGGGCGTTGCCAGCCTGGGTGTGCGTCCGACCGTTGATGACAGTGGCCGCGTGCTACTGGAAACGCATGTCTTTGATTATGCGCAGTCCTGCTACGGCAAACTGGTTTGCGTGGAATTCCTGAAGAAACTGCGCGACGAGGAAAAATACAGCGACCTGCCGACGCTGACTGCAGCGATAGAACGCGATGCGCAACAGGCGCGCGATTATTTCAGGAGCCAAGGCACAGTCGTCAGTGACTTGCCTTCGCAACCCTGAACGAACTTATTTGATTGAATCGATATTCTTACCATGTCTGACAACAACGCCAGTAAGCCCTCCGGCAAACCCCAGAACAAATACCCGGTCAACATGCCGGAAACGCCATTTCCCATGCGCGGAGATTTGGCCAAGCGCGAGCCGCAATGGGTCAAGGAATGGCAAGAGAAAAAGATCTATCAGCGCATCCGCGAGGCTTCCAAGGGGCGCCCGTGTTTCGTCCTGCACGATGGCCCGCCGTATGCGAATGGCGATATCCATATCGGTCATGCAGTCAACAAGATCCTGAAGGACATGATCGTCAAGAGCCGCCAACTGGATGGCTTCGATGCCCCTTACGTGCCGGGCTGGGATTGTCATGGCATGCCTATCGAAATCCAGATCGAGAAACAATACGGCAAAAACCTGCCTACGCCGGAAGTGCTGGCCAAGTCGCGCGCCTACGCGGCCGAACAGATCGAGCGCCAGATGAAGGATTTCATCCGTCTGGGCGTACTGGGCCAGTGGGACAATCCGTACAAGACCATGAATTTTTCCAATGAAGCCGACGAAATCCGTGTGCTCGGCAAACTATTGGAAAAAGGATATGTCTATCGTGGTCTCAAACCGGTGAACTGGTGTTTCGATTGCGGCTCCGCCTTGGCTGAAGCTGAAGTGGAAAACCAGGACAAGCGCGACCCGGCCATCGACGTAGGCTTCCCCTTTGCCGAGCCCGAGAAAGTGGCGGCTGCATTCGGCCTATCCGAACTGCCCGCGCAAAAAGGCTACTGCATCATCTGGACTACGACGCCGTGGACCATTCCCGCCAACCAGGCACTCAACGTACATCCGGAAGTCGACTACGCACTGGTGCTGACCGAGCGTAATGGCGAAGCCACGCTGCTGCTCCTGGCCAAGGATCTGGTCGAAGGCTGCCTGCAACGTTACGGTTTGCAAGGCAACATTATCGCGACGTGCCGCGGCGAAGCGCTGGCCGATATCCGTTTCAAGCATCCGTTCGCCTCGGCCGATGCCGGCTATGATCGCACCGCGCCGATTTACACCGCTGAATATGTAACGCTGGATACCGGCACCGGCATCGTGCACTCGGCACCCGCTTATGGCGTGGACGACTTCATTTCCTGCAAGTCCCATGGTCTGAAGGATGACGACGTGCTCAATCCCGTCATGGGCGATGGCCGTTATGCCTCATGGCTGCCGTTCTTCGGCGGCATGACGATCTGGGAAGCCTCGAAACCGATCTGTGCGAAGCTGGAGGAAGTCGGCTCACTGTTCAAGCTGGTGATGTTCGATCACAGCTACATGCACTGCTGGCGCCACAAGACGCCTGTCATCTACCGTGCCACCTCACAATGGTTCGCGGGCATGGACATCATCCCCAAGTCCGGCGACGACACACTGCGTGACACGGCGCTCAAAGGCGTGGAGCAGACTACATTCTTCCCAAGCTGGGGCAAAGCCCGCCTGCATGGCATGATCGCGAACCGTCCCGACTGGACGCTATCGCGCCAGCGTCAATGGGGCGTGCCGATGGCATTCTTCGTGCATAAGGAAACCGGCGAACTGCATCCACGCACGCCGGAATTGCTGGAAGAAGTCGCAAAACGTGTAGAACTGCACGGCATCGAAGCCTGGCATGCACTCGACATCAAAGAACTGCTGGGTGATGAAGCGGCGATGTACGAAAAGAACCGCGACACGCTGGATGTATGGTTCGATTCCGGTACCACGCATTACACGGTACTACGCGGCTCGCACAAGGCAGAATCCCATTACCCTGCCGATCTATACCTGGAAGGCTCGGACCAGCATCGCGGCTGGTTCCACTCTTCCCTGCTGACGGCATCCATGCTGGATGGCCACCCTCCCTACAAAGCCCTGCTCACGCACGGATTCGTGGTGGATGGCGAAGGCAAGAAAATGTCCAAATCCAAGGGCAATG
>JAEZLB010000126.1 GCA_023435945.1 Pseudomonadota bacterium
AAATCATGGCGGCCCATCGAGCAGGCAACGATGAGTTACGGGCATGGCATGTCGGTATCGCTGCTTCAGTTGGCGCAGTCCTACATGGTTTTCGCACGGGATGGCGACATGGTTCCGGTGACTATGCGCCGTACCGGTGAAACGCCTATCGGCCAGCAAGTGGTCAGCCCGCACATTGCGCGCGAGATGCGCCGCATGCTGGAAATAGCGGCAGGGCCCACCGGCACCGCGCCGCGTGCGCAGGTGGCAGGTTATCGTGTGGCAGGCAAGACCGGTACCGCCAACAAGGTGGTGGATGGCAAATACGCCAACAAGTATGTTTCGTCCTTTGTCGGTTTTGCGCCGGTCTCCAATCCGCGCATTATTGTTGCCGTGATGGTGGATGAGCCATCCGGCGTGTATTACGGCGGTCTGGTTGCCGCGCCGGTGTTTGCCGGCGTCGTCGCCAATGCCTTGCGCAGCCTGAATATCCCTCCCGATTCTCCGGTCAGGGACATCATCATTCCCGCTGAAGTGATCAGGGAGGGCATATGATGAGTGTGGCGGCAAACTTCAGCGACCTGGTGGAATGGCTGCGTGCCAGATCCAGTGGTGAACATTTGTCATCGGATTCGCGCCGCATTCAGCCTGGCGATATCTTCCTGGCCTATCCGGGCGATGCCAACGATGGCCGCAATTACATTGCCCAGGCCATAGAGCAGGGTGCGGCAGCAGTGTTGTACGACGATGCCGGCGGATTCAGCTGGAATGAAAACTGGCGCACGCCACACCGGGCAATCAGCGGTCTCAAACAGGTGGCAGGCTGGATTGCCGCCGAGTGGTATGGCAAGCCTGATACTGGGATGTATTCGGTCGCCGTCACCGGCACCAATGGCAAGACGTCCTGCACGCAATGGATTGCCTGTTCGCTATCGCAACTGGGCGGTCCGGCGGCTGTGATTGGTACGCTGGGGGTGGGTCTGTATCGCCTGGGGCGGCACAGCGGGATGAATGTCACGGGTTATACGACGCCCGATGCCGTCATGCTGCAGCGCGAGCTGGCAGTGCTTCGCCGCCAGGGTTCTGCCGCACTGGCCATCGAAGCGTCTTCCATAGGACTGGACCAGGGACGCCTGAATGGCATGCATTTCGACACCGCACTGCTGACCAATCTCACGCGCGACCACCTGGATTATCACGGCACGATGGAAGCCTACGAGGCAGCCAAGGCGCGCTTGTTCGACTGGCCGGGACTGAAGCATGCCGTTATCAATCTCGACGATGCGATGGGCATGCGCCTGATGCAGAGCCTGCGCACTCCTTCTTCCCGGATGGGGCTGATGGGCTATACCGTCTCCGGTAACAGTCTCCCCGATCTGCCCATGCTGGAAGCCTCGGATATCCGCTACAGCCATACCGGAACGGTATTCCAGTTGCGTTCGCCTGCTGGCAGCACCCAGGTAAGAACCCAACTGGTAGGGCAGTTCAACGTCAGCAATGCGCTGGGCGTGGCCGGTGTGTTGTGGGCCAAGGGCATTCCCTGGGCTGACATCATCGAGGCACTGGAGTCGCTGGAAGCGGTACCGGGACGCATGCAGCAGCTAGGCGGCCAGGAAGCGCCGCTGGTGCTCATCGATTATGCACATACGCCGGATGCCCTGGAAAAGGCGCTTGCCACGCTGCGCCAGGTGGCACAGCAGCGCAATGGCAAGTTGTGGTGCGTATTTGGGTGTGGCGGTGATCGTGATGTGGGCAAGCGCCCGGTAATGGGGCGCGTGGCTTTGAATGCCGATAGCGTAGTGGTGACCAGCGACAATCCGCGCAACGAGGACCCGGCTGCGATCATCGCGCACATCTGCGAGGGTATGCAGGTCGAGGGCGTGGAAGTTGCCGATCGCGTGCAGGTTATTGAGGACAGAGCCGCCGCCATACTGTGGGCGGTCAAGCATGCGAGCAAGACTGACGTGATCCTGCTCGCAGGCAAGGGGCATGAAGACTACCAGGAAATACGTGGCAGAAAACTGCCCTTCCTGGATGCCGATCATGCTGCATTGGCATTGGCGTCGCGGGCGACGATGAGAGGAATATAGACGGATGAAATCATCGCTGTCCGAAATCAAACCATGGCTGTCCGGTGCTTACCTGCCAGCCGATGCGTCGTTCGATGGCGTGTCCACCAATAGCAAGACCGTGCAGGCAGGGAATCTGTTCTTTGCGCTGCGCGGCGAACTTTTTGATGCACACGACTTCATCGATGAGGTCACGGCGGCCGGCGCGGCAGCCGTGATCGTGGAGAAGACGCCCAAGAACACGAAGATCCCTGCCTTGGTGGTGCCTGATACCAAAGTGGCTTTGCAGGAATTGGGACAAAGCTGGCGCCGGAAATTTTCCTTTCCGGTAGTGGGGGTGACCGGCAGCAATGGCAAGACCACGGTCAAGGAAATGATTGCAGCGATACTCGCAGCCGAATATGGAGACGGCAATTACCTGGCGACGCGTGGCAATCTGAACAACGACCTGGGTGTGCCGCTGACCTTGTTGCGCGCAGAAGCGTCGCACAAGGCGGCGGTGATCGAGATGGGCATGAACCATCCGGGCGAGATCGCCTTGCTGGCTGCCATTGCACAGCCCACGATAGGACTGGTGAACAATGCACAGCGTGAGCACTTGGAATTCATGCATAGCGTGGAAGCGGTCGCCAAGGAAAACGGTGCCGTGATCAGCAGTTTGCCGCCGGATGGCATTGCCGTGTTCCCCGCGGACGATACCTACGCGCCGCTCTGGAAGGCCAACGCGAAGGCATCGGGCAAGCGCAAGATCCTGAGCTTTGGCTTGTCAGGTGACGCCAGCGTCACTTGTATCTACCAGCCTACGGAAATCGGTAGTGATATGCAGGTGAAAGTCGGCGACAGATCTTTTCCACTGCGCCTGTCGGTGTTCGGTGCGCACAACGTACGCAATGCGCTCGCGGCGATCGCCTGCGGACTGGCGCTGGGAATACGGCGTAACGTCATCGTCCGGGCGCTGGAAGGCTTCGTGCCGGTCAGCGGACGTTTGCAGCGCAAGGCGGCGAAGAATGGCGCAGTCGTGATCGACGATACCTATAACGCGAACCCGGATTCGGTGCGCGCGGCCATCGATGTACTCGCACAGGCCCGTTCGCCGCGTGTGTTGGTGCTGGGCGATATGGGGGAGGTGGGCAGCGAAGGCCGCCAGTTCCATACCGAAATCGGCGCCTATGCGCGTGGTCGTGGCATTGAGCATTTATTCACGCTGGGTGAGCTGGCAATCCATACCAGCGGTGCTTTCGGTGCGCGCGCAAGGCATGCGAAAGATATGGAAGAGTTGAAGCAGGCGGTGTCTACCATAACAACTGCCGAGACGACGGTGCTGGTGAAAGGCTCGCGTTTCATGAAGATGGAGCGTCTGGTGCAGCATCTGTGTGACGAACCTATGAAAGAGAGCCACTGACATGCTGCTCTGGCTGGCACAATTTTTTCAGGAAGAACTGGGCCCGATGCGGCTCTTCAATTTCATTACCTTCCGCGCGGTTTTCGCGACCATTACTGCGTTGCTGATCGGTTTGCTGTTCGGGCCTGCTGTCATCCGCATGCTGACCCGATTGAAGGTCGGGCAGGCTGTGCGCCAGAACGGTCCGGAGACCCACCTGATCAAGCAGGGTACGCCGACCATGGGCGGAGCATTGATCCTGATTGCGATTGCAATATCGACGTTGTTGTGGATGGATTTCACCAATCGCTTCGTATGGATAGTGCTGGTGGTAACGCTGGGTTTCGGCGTGATCGGATGGGTCGATGATTACCGCAAGGTGGTCTACAAGGATCCCAAGGGCATGCCTTCGGGTGAAAAATACTTCTGGCAATCGCTGATCGGTTTGCTGGCTGCACTCTATCTGGCTTTCTCCGTATCGGGGCCGACCAATGTGGAAGTATGGGAGTTGTTCGTTCAATGGGTGCAGTCGGGTTTCCGCATGGACCTGCCACCCAAGGCTGACCTGATCGTTCCTTTCTTCAAGACCATCAGCTATCCGCTGGGTGTCTGGGGCTTCATTGCGCTGACATATTTTGTGATCGTGGGCACCAGTAACGCTGTCAACTTGACCGACGGACTGGATGGCTTGGCCATCATGCCGACCGTCATGGTGGGGTCGGCACTGGGTTTGATTGCCTATCTGACCGGCAGTGCGACCTACGCGAAATACTTGTTCATCCCGCACATTCCCGGCGCCGGAGAATTACTGATCTTCTGCGGTGCGATGGCAGGAGCAGGATTGGCTTTTCTCTGGTTTAACGCCCATCCCGCGCAGGTATTCATGGGTGACGTGGGTGCGCTGGCATTGGGTGCCGCCCTCGGTACCATTGCCGTGATCACGCGCCAGGAAATTGTGCTCTTTATCATGGGCGGCGTGTTCGTGGTGGAAACGCTGTCGGTGATGATACAGGTGATGTACTTCAAATATACCAAGATGCGCTTCGGCGAAGGCCGGCGCATCCTGTTGATGGCCCCCCTGCATCATCACTATGAGAAAAAAGGCTGGAAAGAAACGCAGGTGGTGGTTCGCTTCTGGATCATCACCATGATGCTGGTGCTGTTTGGATTGTCGACGCTGAAACTGAGATGAACTATCAAGGCAAACAGGTTCTGGTGCTGGGGCTCGGAGAGTCCGGCCTGGCAATGGTGCAATGGCTGGCCCGTTGCGGCGCTGCCGTCCGCGTAGCCGATACGCGTGAAGCGCCTGATCGCCTGCCGGTTTTACGTGAAAGTGTTCCTGCCGCCGAATTCGTTAGCGGCGAATTTGTGCCCGCGTTGCTGGACAACATGGACTTTGTTGCCCTGAGTCCGGGTCTTGCGCCCAACCGCGACTTGTCGGCCCTGTTGCCTGCTGCGGAAGAGCGCGGCATCCCGGTATGGGGCGAAATAGAGCTGTTCGCGCAGGCGCTGGCAGCCTTGCGTGAAGAGCGTGCTTACGTGCCCAAGCTCATCGCGATTACGGGAACCAATGGCAAGACGACGGTCACCAGTTTGACCGGCTTGTTATGCAAGCGCGCCGGATTGACGGTACAAATCGCCGGCAATATCAGTCCCGCTGCGCTGGATGTACTACGCGACGCACTGGACAAGGATGAATTGCCGCAGGTATGGGTGCTGGAACTCTCCAGCTTCCAGTTGCACAGTACCTATTCGCTGAATGCCGATGCCGCCACAGTGCTGAACGTGACGCAGGATCATCTGGACTGGCATGGCGACATGGAAAGTTATGCGGCGGACAAGGCACGCATTTTCGGTATCGATACGGTACGCGTACTGAATCGCGACGACAAGGCCGTGATGAGCATGGCGACACCGCAAGCCAGCGTGATGAGCTTCGGTACCGATGCTCCCGATCGGCCGGAATGCTTTGGTCTGGTTAATGAGAATGGCATGCATTGGCTGGCCATGGCCGTGTCACATGATGAAGGTGAACGCAAGCGCCGCCGCAAAGATGAAGCGGAGCCGCAGATAAGTGTCAATCGCCTGATGCCGGCAGATGCCTTGCGCATTCGCGGTCTGCATAACGCCAGCAATGCGCTGGCTGCCCTCGCGTTGTGCCGCGCGATTGGGTTGCCGCTTGCGCCCTTGCTGCATGGCTTGCGTGAATATCAGGGCGAGCCACATCGTGTTGAACTGGTTACCACGATAAGCGGAGTCGAGTACTACGACGACAGTAAAGGCACCAATGTCGGTGCGACCGTTGCTGCGATGAATGGTCTGGGCGCCAGCCTCTCCGGGCGGCTGATACTGATTGCCGGTGGCGATGGCAAAGGGCAGGATTTTGGTCCGCTGGCGGCGGGCGTGGCGCGTTATGCACGGGGTGTGCTGTTGATCGGTCGCGATGCGGGCCGCATTCGCGAGGCACTTTGCGAAAGCAGCGTAGCGTTGATCGATTGCGAATCGCTGGAACAGGCTGTCGACAAGGCGGCAGAGATTGCGCAGGCCGGCGATGCCGTATTGCTGTCGCCTGCCTGTGCCAGCCTGGACATGTTCCGCAATTATGCCCATCGCGCGCAAGTATTTATCGATGCGGTCAGAGAAGTGGCCTTGGCACGCGGTGAGGTGACCTGATGCAATTGAGGCTGCCATCCTTGTTCTCGTCCTCTGCGCCAGCGGTGAGCCTGGGCAGCGTGTCTGCACGCTCCCGCATGATGGACTACGACAAGCCGCTGGTCTTTGTGGCCTTGCTGCTGCTGTTGTTCGGACTGGTGATGGTGTACTCCGCCTCGATTGCCTTGCCTGATTCGCCGAAGTACGCCGGATATAGTCATATGCACTTTCTGCAGCGTCAGCTTGTTTACATAGGCATGGGGTTGTTTGCCGGTTACTGCATATTTCGTGTGCCGGTCGCTACATGGCAGAAGGTGGCGCCTTATCTTTTCCTGCTGGCCTTGTTGTTGCTGGCGCTGG
>JAEZLB010000237.1 GCA_023435945.1 Pseudomonadota bacterium
AGGCTGCAATGACCACGCAAACAAGCAAACCGCAAGTAGTACTTAAGGTAATTGCCCTATTTGCCAAACTGGCACGCCGATACAGTATGCGTATTTCTTCTTCATCACCCTCCCGACTCTGCCCTTTTTGAGCGCGCTCCTCCAACACGCGCGCCCGATCAATAATGCGGCCCAATCGGTTGATCAGCAGGAGTAAATTGGTTCCGACACCTGTTAACAACACTACGGGCGCAATGGCTAGCTGAATGATGTGTCCAACGTTACCGACTTGAATTTCCATAGATAGCAAGGGTCTCAAGCACAAGCATTGGTTGCTCGAACAGTCTACTACAGCCTCATTTACCTCGGCTCACGCACCTCTGCTCACTTAACAATATCAATCTAATTAAAGAGTAATTATTCTTGAGGCTGCACCACGCCTTTCCGCAAAAAAAAAACAGCTTCAACGCCCCCCATTCCTGACAGATCGCGGGTTTATGCAACGCCCTGCCAACTTTCCTTTAATTCACACAAAATATGATAGAAATTGAATAGTTTGTTGGTTTTTAGATTGATCGTCACTGGGAAACGCATCTATACTCTTACCGGACGTTGCAAATCTCACAGTATCTAAACAACAATATTGTGCAGGCTTCATGACGCCACGAAAAGCTCCTTATCAACACTGGTGTCTTTGGCAACCGATAAATTCTTGATACCCATTATGATTCGTATTGTTATTGCCGACGACCATACCATCATGCGCGAAGGTTTAAAGCGCATTTTGGAAGGTGCCGAAGATATTGAAGTAGTGGGAGAAGCAGTAGATGGTTTTGAAGTACTTGCCCATGTTCGCAAGGGTGGCTTTGACCTGTTAATGCTGGATTTATCAATGCCGGGCCGAAGCGGCGTGGACCTCATTCGCCAAATCAAGGATGAAATGCCCAAGCTGCCCATCCTGGTGCTAACCATGCACGATGAAGAACAGTATGCGGTACGGGCGATTCGCGCCGGAGCACGCGGCTATCTCACCAAGGAAAGCGCGGCAACCCAGTTGGTTAGTGCTATCCGACGTGTCGCCTCTGGCCGTCCGTATATCAGCCTCGAGGTCGCGGAGCAGCTGGCCATGGACGTCATGCCTCCTAGCGAAGACCTCCCCCATAAGCAACTGTCCGATCGGGAATTCGAAGTTTTCAGTTTGCTGGTAGGCGGCAAATCCATTACCGAAATTGCCGACCTGCTTCATGTCAGCGTAAAAACAGTCAGCACCCATAAAACCCGCATTTTGCACAAGATGGGCGTGTCCTCCCTCGCCGATCTGGTGCAATACGCAGTAGCTCACCGCCTCCTCACTCCTTTCCGGGTTTAATTCCGCCCTTCCTAAGTTCCCCCTCGTCGTAGGCATATTCCTACAACTCTATTCAGTACCTGCCGATAGTAAAGAATCAAACTGGTTGCGATACTACGGTCTTGCAGTGATGCAGTGACCAAAGGCAAGCCTCTTATTCCGCCTTCTGCTTTCCTGCAGTTCACACACGGAATTCGGTAACACGCCGTATTCGAATTACAAAAAGACAAATGGGATGAGGTGCGGCATATGCACGATGCCGCCTTAAAGTAACTTAACGATTGGAAAATAGGAGATGATTATGTTGTCGACGCAAACGTCTGAACTTCGCCCGGAAGCTACACCCTCGACTTTGCATTCATCTTCTTCGGAAGCAGGTTGGCAACGCCAAGGCAAACTATGGTCAAACCTGAAAGAACTGTGTGACTTATTGCGTATCCCGACAACCGTCTCGATTAATGACGAAGAATTCCTCTTCCAGCACGTCCAGTTCAAAACTGGCCAGCGTATTCACACTATCGGACAACCTTTCGATACCCTGTATGTCGTTCACTCTGGCTTCCTGAAGACGGTATTGATCGATGAATTCGGTAACGAACAAGTCCTGAGCTTCCCGATGAAGGGTGACATGTTTGGTGTGGATGGCATTCATACCAAACGCTATGCTTCGGAAGCCGTGGCGCTGTCGAACTGTGACCTGATCCTGTTGCCGTTCAAGAAATTCACCTCCCTGGGTCGCGTTCATGCGGAACTGGAACACGCCATGTACAGCGTAATGAGCCGCGAACTGGTACGTGAACAGGGCATGGTAAGCATGCTCGGCGCCCTTAGTGCTGAAGCGCGCGTCGCCCGCTTCCTGGTTTCCCTGTCTGAGCGCTTTGCGGAAATGGGATACTCCAGCAAACTGTTCAACCTGCGCATGACCCGCCATGAAATCGGCAGTTATCTGGGCCTGACACTGGAAACCGTCAGTCGCACGCTGTCGGCCTTTAATGAGATCGGCCTGATCAGCGTGGATCAGCGCTCCATCGCCATTAAAGATCTGGATGCACTGAAAACCCTGCGTCGCCTGCCCCCTTCGAGCTCGCGTGCCAAACAGGCTGCAGCCAAGAAAGCCAAGCAACTGCAAGCCAAACAAGATGGCGAAAGCTCCTGGGGACAACTAGCTACCGCTTAATCACTCAGCACCGCCCTTGAAACCCGGCTTATGCCGGGTTTTTTTTCTGGGTGTCAAATTGAATCGCACCGCTATCATTGCTATGCAGCGGATCCAAGAACGAAATTCCATACTGAACCCAACGCGCTTGTCCCTGTCTACTTTAGACGGTCAGACAACACGCATAAATTAACCTCCTGCTGTTATTGGGAAGCGCAAATTATTCCTTTACGCGCTTCAAAGCCGCTCGAAAGCAAAAGAGGAGACGTCGGACGCGACCCGGGGGGGCGCTATTTGAATGGACGACTGAAGGGAGCTCTCCCATGCAGCCTACAATCTATCTGTGTCAATCCGAAGCATCTTCTCCTACCGTATCGGCCTGCTTTTATCTGGAAGCGGGAATCGAAATATATGGATGGCGCATTTACAGCAAAAAGCATCGCTTTGGTGCGGCATTCTTCATGCTGGAAAACTTCTATGCCGGCCAGAGGGCGAACCTGTACCGCAGTATCGAAAATGATGTGTATGGTCCATGGATGAGCGACTGCCCGAGACGCTACGACCCAATACGCTGTCCTTTACCGGAAATGGTCAG
>JAEZLB010000385.1 GCA_023435945.1 Pseudomonadota bacterium
TTCATCACATGGTTGTGATCCATGCTCATGGTATTTATCTCCACGCGTTTGGCTGCCGGCGATGAAGCGGAAATGAGGCGATCCGGTTGTTTGCCCATGTTCTCCAGCCCTACATAAGCCCCTGCCGTAGGCTGATGCGATACCGTGGGGCGCGCATACGCGTCAAATACATGAATGTCGCCAGCGGTGTAGTGTTGTTGAGCCTGAGACAAGGAGGCGATTGCCAGCAAGGCAGCCGTAGCAAGAAAGCGCAGGAAGTACATGGGAGTCCTTAAAAACAAAGAGATGGCCAATTCTTTATGAGCGGGAGATTGTAGCGCAGGAGCCGCGATTCAGCTTCCGCCTGTAAAACCTTGCTGGCGCCAGGCCTCGAACACGACGACTGCCACGGCATTCGAAAGATTGAGGCTGCGGTTGTTCGGTTGCATTGGCAGGCGTATGCGCTGTTGGGGAGGGAAACTGTTGCGCAGCGCGGGAGCGAGGCCGCGGGTTTCGGATCCGAATACGAATACGTCGCCCGGCCGGAAGCTCAACTCCGCAAAGGGGGAGGATCCATGCGTGGTCAGCGCGAACATTCTTTGCGGATCGGGCTTTTCCTGTTCCAGATATGCATCCCAGCTGGCATGGACTTTCATCGTTGCGTACTCGTGATAATCCAGTCCGGCGCGTCGCATGCGAGCATCTTCCAGCGGGAAGCCCAGGGGCTCAATCAGGTGAAGCTGTGCGCCGGTATTGGCACACAGGCGGATGATGTTGCCCGTGTTGGGCGGAATTTCCGGTTCGACCAGAACGACATGAAACAAGCTTAACTCCTTCTTCTACAGCGGCAAGGCCCGCGCAAATACGAGATTGGTGACACGCGCTGCACCAAACCGCTTCAGGGTCCGCGCCAACTCATTCAGGGTGGTGCCGGTGGTCATGACATCGTCCACCACAGCAATATGACGGCCCTTTATCTTGCCGATTGCGGCGGGCGGCACGGTAAAGGCGCGTAGTATATTCTTGCGACGCTCCTCCGGGGAGAGCAGGGACTGCGGCGGCGTTTCAATCTGGCGCAGGGCGCCTTGCCTTTCCAGCGGCAGCCTCCATGCTTTTGCCAGATGCCGGGCAATTTCCAGAGATTGATTGAATCCCCTGTCCACCAGTCGCTGAGGTCCCAGCGGCACGGCCATCAGTAAATCGGGCTGCGAGAACTTGCTTCGCTCGGAAGCGCGGCGGAGTCGTTGCGCAAGCGCTGGCGCGAGGGCCAGTTGGTGCCGGAATTTTAACGCGAGCACGAGCTGATCGGTTGGTGGCCTATAGTCAGTCGCGACGATGCTGGCATCGAAAGCGGGTGGTGAGCGCAGGCAGGATACGCATTCGCCCGTATCGGGTTCATGGGAAAGATGGCTGCCACACCGTATGCATCGAGCGGGCGTACTGCTGAAAAACTGGACATCGCAGACATCGCAGATCGGCTCCGAAGCAAGCTCGCCACATAATGCGCATTGGCAGGGCAATAATCGCTTCAACTGCTGGGGCAGGTGCCGTAACCAAGCGGGAGAAAAGGCGAGCATGAGGCAGGCGCGACGGTAAGCGTGTAAACTGGCGGACCATTATCGCATTGATCACTCCTATTTCCGTGGCTTATTCTGACACCCCCGTGCAATCGAGCGGGCCCATCGACCTGGGGCGCGTGAGGCAGTTGTTCGGCCAGCCGGCCCGCGTTGCCGAGTCGGCATTTCTGCGCCGTGAAATTGCCGGCCGCATGCACGAGCGCTTGTCACTGGTGAAAATTTCGCCACAACGCGTGCTGGATGCGGGATGTGGCGAGGGGGCAGACTTGCCTACTTTGCACTCCACGTTTGCGGGCGCTCACTTATTGGGGGTGGATGCTTCCCATGCCATGCTGAGAAACGGCAGGGATGGGCAGGCTTCCGCGCTGTTGTCGATGCGTCGCCTGTTGACCCGCTGGCTTTCGGGGCCCGAGCGTGCCGGACTTGGCTCAAGTGGCACGCTGGTATGCGGAAATTTTGCCGAATTGCCCTTGCAGTCGAATAGCGTGGATTTGGTGTGGTCCAATCTTGCCTTGCATTGGCATCCGCAGCCGGATCGCGTATTTGCCGAATGGCGGCGTGTGCTGCGAGTGGATGGCTTGTTAATGTTTTCCAGCTTTGGCCCTGATACTTTCAAGGAATTGCGAGCCGCCTTCGCAGAATGCGATCAGGCGCCTCACACATTGCCTTTTGTCGATATGCACGACTTGGGCGACATGCTGGTGCAGGCAGGTTTTGCCACCCCTGTGATGGACATGGAGACAGTTGTTGTGACTTATGACTCTGTGGGTAAGTTGATGGCCGATGTGCAGGCCTGGGGCGGTAATCCTTTGTCAACACGCCGCCGCGGCTTGTTGAGCAGGGCTGCCTGGAGGCGGGTGGTGGATGCATTGGAGCAGGGGCGGCGCGCTGACGGCAAATTGGGCTTAACCTTTGAAATCATCTATGGCCATGCTTTTCGCCCGGTTGCGCGTCAAACGGCAGGTGGAGAGGCCATCATTCAATGGGATTTGGGTAAAAGATGACGGAGATGTCCGGATAAAGCTTCGCAAAGTGGAAAGTCCGGATCAGGATGGTTTGTGGTCCAGGTGCAAATGAAGAGTGGCAAGGTTGCAGGACTGCGGGACTAGCATATCGATAGCATAAAAATCGCACCAGGTATTTGATTTTGATTCTGCTTGATAACAAATCCGTTTCCGACTTATACTTCACGGGTTTAACGTGGCGTCATCATTCTGGCG
>JAEZLB010000391.1 GCA_023435945.1 Pseudomonadota bacterium
TGGTGGTGTTCGACATGGTGCAGCGCTGGCTGCGCGCCTCCGGTTATGAGGTTACCTATGTGCGTAACATCACCGATATCGATGACAAGATCATCAAGCGCGCGGTGGAAAACGGAGAAACCATTTCCCAGTTGACCTCACGCTTCATCCAGGCCATGGATGAAGATGCAGCGGCATTGGGTGTGCAGAAGCCGGATTACGAGCCGCGTGCTACCCAATATGTGCCGCAGATGCTGGGACTGATAGAAAAGCTGGAAGCGCGCGGATTGGCTTATAAGGGTAGCGACGGTGACGTGAATTATTCGGTCCGGGATTTCCAAGACTATGGCAAGCTGTCCGGTAAGTCCCTGGATGACCTGCGTGCCGGTGAACGTGTGGACATCAACAGCGGCAAGCGCGATCCGCTGGATTTTGTGTTGTGGAAAGCTTCTAAGGAAAACGAACCCGTCGAGGTAAAATGGGAATCTCCGTGGGGCAAGGGCCGTCCCGGTTGGCATATCGAGTGCTCCGCCATGGCCTGCGACTTGCTGGGTGAACAATTCGATATTCACGGCGGCGGCCAGGATTTGCAGTTTCCTCATCACGAGAACGAGATCGCCCAGTCCGAAGGCGCGTATGGCCATCGTTTCGTGAATTACTGGATGCACAACGGCTTCGTGCGCGTGGACAATGAAAAAATGTCCAAGTCGCTTGGCAATTTTTTCACTATCCGTGAAGTGCTGAGGGATTACGACGCGGAAGTCGTGCGTTTCTTTATTCTGCGCGCCCACTATCGCAGCCCGCTGAATTATTCGGATGCTCATCTTAATGATGCCAAGGGAGCATTGAGCCGCTTGTATAACGCCCTCAAGGAAGCTGCTGCTGATGGTGAGGCGCTGGACTGGGAAGAGGAGCATGCGCGCCGGTTTGCCGCTGCGCTGAATGACGATTTCAATTCGCCCGTAGCAATAGCCGTGCTGTTTGAACTGGCCAATGAAGTCAACAAGAACAAGTCGCCCCGCCTGGCGGCGCAACTGAAAGGTCTGGCGGGGGTCATCGGCCTGCTGCAGCGCGATCCGCAGGAATTCCTGCATGGTGGAGCGCAGGCAGATGCCGGTCTTGAAGACTATGTGAAGGAGCAGATCGCTGCGCGCGCGCAAGCCAAGCGCGACAGGAATTTCGCCGAAGCCGATCGTATCCGCCAGGCTTTGCTGGGGCAGGGCATTGTGCTGGAAGACAAGCCAGGTGGTATGACGGAGTGGCGCAAGGCCTGAGCAGGATGGTAACCAAGGGACAATCGCAGGACGCATTGCCGGTGCCCCCCTACTGGGAACAGGCCAAGGCTGAGTTGATGAAGCGCGACCGCATCATGCGTCGCCTGATACCTCAGTTTGGCGATCTTCCTCTGCAGGGGCGGGGTGATGCGTTTACCACGCTGGCACGTTCCATCGTGGGGCAGCAGATTTCCGTGAAGGCGGCGGATGCCGTCTGGCAGAGGCTGGCTGCCACCTGTTCCGACTGGAATGCCGGGGCGGTCTTGCAGACCGGCTCGGAAATATTGTCCGCCTGCGGTCTATCGAAGCGAAAAACGGAATATATCCTGGATCTGGCCTCACATTTTCACACCAGGCGTGTCGATGCAGAACGCCTGCTGGAGATGGAAGATGAGGCGGTTATCACAGAATTGACACAAATTCGTGGCATTGGCCGCTGGACAGCAGAGATGTTTTTGATATTTAATCTGCACCGGCCGAATATATTGCCTTTGGATGATTTGGGATTGTTGAAAGCCATTAGCCGGAATTATTTTTCCGGTGAGCCGGTTTCACGCAGTGATATCCGCGAAGTGGCTGCCAATTGGGAGCCGTGGCGTACTGTCGCAACCTGGTACATGTGGCGCAGCCTGGATCCCAATCCAACTGCGTATTAAATAGAATATTAAACCTCGCACCGAATTGACGGAGGCATGGTGAGCAAGATCACTTTTCTGAGTTTTGAACAACCGATAGCAGAGCTGGATTCCAAGATCGAGGAATTGCGCTTTGTGCAGGATGAATCCGCTGTAGACATTTCGGAAGAAATCGAACGGCTTGCAAAAAAGAGTCAGCAACTGACCAAGGAAATCTACGCCAAGCTCACGCCTTGGCAGGTTTCCCAGATTGCGCGTCATCCGCAGCGTCCTTACACCATGGATTACGTGAACGAGATTTTCACGGATTTCCATGAATTGCACGGCGATCGCTCCTTCGCGGACGATCTGTCCATCGTCGGCGGCCTGGCGCGTTTTAATGGCCAGCCCTGCATGGTGATCGGCCATCAGAAGGGCCGTGATACCAAGGAACGCGCGATGCGCAATTTTGGTATGCCTAAGCCTGAAGGCTATCGCAAGGCGATGCGCCTGATGAAGCTGGCTGAGAAATTCGGTCTGCCCATTTTCACCTTCGTTGACACCCCGGGTGCTTTTCCCGGCATCGACGCAGAAGAGCGTGGTCAGTCCGAAGCCATTGGCCACAATCTTTATGTCATGGCTGAACTGAAAGTGCCGCTGATCGCAACCATCATAGGTGAGGGCGGTTCTGGCGGTGCGCTGGCGATTGCCGTTGGCGACGTGGTACTGATGCTGCAATACTCGACGTATTCGGTGATCTCTCCTGAGGGCTGTGCATCTATCCTCTGGAAGACGGCGGATCGCGCTTCCGATGCGGCCGAGGCGCTCGGACTGACGGCGCATCGCTTAAAAGCACTGAACCTCATCGACAAGATCGTCAACGAACCTTTGGGCGGTGCTCATCGCGATCCCAAGCTGATGGCGACCATGTTGAAGCGCGCCTTGGCAGATAGCCTGCGCCAGGTCCAGGGCCTGAAAACCAAGGAACTACTGGCCGCCCGCCATGAAAAAATTATGAGCTATGGCAAGTTCAAGGAAATCAACTCGCCGGACTGAGTCCGCCGACTGGCTCCGCAGAGTAGAACGCGCGCTGAAGGACTGCCTGGCGCGCGTTTGTTTTTCTGCCGGTCCGCCTTCGGTCGCCATTGCCTATAGCGGCGGACTGGATTCTTCCTTGTTGCTGCATCTGGTCCATCGTTACTCGCAGGATCACCCTCTAAGAATCTTCGCTTTCCATATTCATCACGGCCTGAATGCCCGGGCTGATGACTGGTTGGCGCACTGTGAACGTGTTGCCAGTTCTTGTGGCGCGACATTTGCCGCGCGCAGGGTGACAGTCGATAACGTCTCCGGCCTGGGTGTGGAAGAGGCGGCCCGGCGTGCGCGTTATGCGGCATTAGGCGACTTGTGCCGTGAACATGCCGTTCCCTTGCTGTTGACTGCGCATCATGAGGACGATCAGGCGGAAACGGTGCTGATGCAGTTATTGCGAGGGAGCGGGCTGCCCGGCTTGTCCGGCATGCCTTTCTGCACAATGCAGCATGAGCTGATAGGTAAAGAGGTAGCGCTGGGCCGGCCTCTGCTTACCGTCACGCGTGATACGCTGGCAGATGAAGCGGCCAGAATGAACTTGTCTTATATCCATGACGATTCGAATGACGATATTGCCTACCGGCGCAATGCCATTCGCCATCGCATCATGCCCGTCATCCGCGAATTGTTTCCTTCATATGCAAGCTGCATTCACCGTAGCAGCATGCATGTGCAGCAAGCGCAGCGTTTGCTGGACGAGCTTGCAGCCATAGATGAGAGAAACAGTGTCTGTGGTGACCACCCGGATAGTTTGAATATCGACGCGCTCAGAACCTTATCTGACGACAGGGTCGATAATCTGCTGCGCTCATGGCTGAGCCGTTGCGGCATGCCTTTGCCATCTCATGCACAATTGCAGCAGATACGTCTGCAAATGCTGCTCGCGGCGCCTGATAGCGAACCGCTTTATGTATGTGGAGAGTGGCGGTTGCAGCGCATAGGTGCGAGGCTGGTGCTTGATGCGGACACGGCAGAACCACCGCAGGATAGCTGCCTGCTCATGTGGCAGGGCGAAACGAGCATCAGTGTTCCGGAGTGGCGGGGGCGCTTGGTATTCGAGCAAGGAACGCGCGGTGTCGACGCTCAATATCTGCGTGCTGCCCCCCTAGTGTTGCATCCGCGCAGCGGACGGGAGCGGATAAAGCTGGCAGCCAATCGGCCTAGTAGGACACTAAAAAATCTTTATCAGGAGGCAGGCCTATTTCCCGCGCAAAGACGGTGGTTGCCCTTGGTTTCCCTGCAAGATAAGTTGATTTTTGCGGCGGGTTTGGGGATGGATGTAAGGCATGTCAATGCCGAGAAGGGAGTGGTGCTGCGTTGGGAAAAGCTATAATCCATGCGGGTTTGCGGCTGTAAATTGCTTGACAGGCAGCATTGCCGCTAGTTTAATACGTGTGCAGTTATAAATACCTGCGCAACTGGGCGGATATTAAGAAAACGATAGACGCCGTCCGCGTTCAATTTCATGAGGGGAGTCAAGTGAACAAGACAGAACTGATCGATCATATCGCTCAATCGGCTGATATTTCCAAAGCTGCGGCAACTCGCAGCCTCGACGCATTTCTGGGTGCAGTGAAAAGCACTTTGAAAAAGAATGGTACCGTTACTCTGGTGGGCTTCGGCACCTTCACCGTGGGCAAGCGTGCAGCCCGTACCGGCCGTAATCCGCGCACCAACGAACCGATCAAGATCAAAGCCGCGAAGGTTCCTAAATTTAAGCCTGGCAAAGCTTTGAAAGATGCGGTAAACTAGCCGCTCTTTTGACGCGGTGACAGCGTCAGATTTGACTGGCTAAGTTTGCAAAGGGTGCTTAGCTCAGTTGGTAGAGCGGCGCCCTTACAAGGCGTAGGTCGGCGGTTCGACCCCGTCAGCACCCACCAACAGTCAAATGGCAGTTTTCAGGAGCGGTAGTTCAGTCGGTTAGAATAC
>JAEZLB010000394.1 GCA_023435945.1 Pseudomonadota bacterium
GCCCAGTACTTCATCTTCACAAACCGCGCATCCACGCGCCATTGATCGCCGTACAACTCATACTCGCTGCTGACGGATTCAGGTGATTCGATGTTGGCGATGTAGTGCTGCTTGATCAACTCCCCCAAACTGCAAACTCAGTATCGGCTCCTGGCGTTGCACAAATTTGATACACCTAATGCTTGAAAGCAGCGCCAGACAAATACTATGCGTCCACTTGAGCTATACAGCTTGCCGCGTCAAAGCCCGTTACCCTGAAGACATGGCTAGCGCAGGCGTGCCTCAAGCTCTCCCTGCATTTGATAGTTCACGCCATCTTCTTTCCAGGCGCCCTGAAGTATTAGAAAGTCGCCCTCGGACTTTAACTGGAGCTGAATCGGGCTTTCATAAGCTTCATAACCGCGATACTGAAACTTACCAACGCCTATGAACTGTGCGTTTGACGATGCCTCTGCAATGCAATGTCCCGTGAAATGACAACCTTCACGCGCACCTTGGAAGTCAAAGCTGATCCTTGACTCATCAGCAATACATCGTGGGACATCATATAACCAGGTCTTGCCATTGCCTGAAACTTCAATTTCGCCAAAAAAATTCATAACTTCCTCTAACTTTTCACATATCGTAAATTGCCAACTTAAAATGGGCTAGGCGATACCACATCTTCAAAGCAACTCTTTGAAAGCTGCGCCAGCCATATTGTTGCACTGATCGTATCGTTTGCCAGCACACTCATAAAAAAACGACAAGTCAGGCAGGCCGGAATTGCCTGATCCCGAAATATTCCGGGCTTGAAAAACTGAGCCTGTCTATGCTCGGACACCAGAATGCATCTGTTTGCAAGTGTAGAGAAGCGAACGGTGCTTGCCGAATTGAGACGGGCAGAGAGCCAGGCATAGACAAGGCTGCTTGCCAGAAGCGGATGGCCTTATCTATCCGTTATAGAAATTCTCTGCCCTTATCCCACTTGATCCGGCAGCGCCCCCTCATCACACTTCTTGCACTTCAAGGTTTTACCCAACACAGAAGCACGTCCTGCTTCCGTGATGACCCAAGGCCGGTTGATCCATGGCGGATCGTGGCGGGTGTGCTGGTTATGACCGCATTCGAGTTCGGCTACCCAGTGGTTTTCTTCATCCAGGTGAAAGCCGGTGATGCGCCGCTCCATCGTGGGCCTTATTGCATGGCCGCTTTTTCGCGGTCCAGCGTGGAATAGGTGGATGCAGCGAGCAGGCGCTGGGTATAAGGATGGACGGGGTGCGACAGCACTTCTTCTGCCATGCCGCTTTCCACAACCTTGCCATCTTTCATGACCATCACGCGATGCGCCATTGCTCGTATCACGGCAAGGTCATGACTGATGAAAATATACGCAAGGCCATATTTACGCTGCAACTCGGCCAGCAGGTGCAAGACCTGCTGCTGCACCGATACATCCAGCGAGGAGGTGGGTTCATCCAGCAGGATCAGCCGGGGCTTCAATACCAGTGCCCTGGCAATGGCGATACGCTGGCGCTGGCCACCGGAGAATTCATGAGGATAACGTGACATCATGACCGGCGACAGGCCGACTTCTTTCAGGCTGTCGGCCACCGCCTGCCGGTAGGCGTCTTTGCCCAGTTGAGGCTGATGCAACTCCAGCCCTTCGCTGATGATCTGCTCGATGGTACGGCGTGGCGACAGCGACGCAAACGGGTCCTGGAACACCACCTGCATGTCGGCACGCAAGGGGCGCACTTCGCTGGCCTGCATATCGGTCAGCCTGTGCTGCTCAAAATCCACCTTGCCTTCCACCGTAGCCGGCGACAGGCGCAGCAGGGCCATGCCCAGCGTAGATTTACCGGAACCCGATTCGCCGACGATGCCCACTGTCTCGCCCGGCTTCAGGCTGAGATTGACATTATCGACGGCGAGGAAGGGATCTTTTTTGAACCACCCCTTGCGTATCCAGAAGATACAGCTCAGGTTCTCTGCATTCATCAAGGGCCCTGCCTTTTCATCCGGCATAGAGACGATCCGCTGCGGTCTGCTGGCCAACAGCTTGCGTGTATAGGGTTCGCGAGGATTGGCAAACAGTTGCGTCGTGGTGGTGGTTTCGATCAGCTTGCCTTTCTCCATCACACCCACGCGATCCGCGAAATGGCGCACCAGGTTCAGGTCGTGCGTGATCATCAGCACCGCCATGTTCTGTTCTCGCTGAAGCTGGTTCAACAACTCCAGTATCTGCACCTGTATCGTCACATCCAGTGCCGTGGTCGGCTCATCGGCAATCAACAGCTTGGGCCGGCAGGCCAGCGCCATTGCGATCATTGCGCGCTGCCGCTGCCCGCCTGACAACTGGTGCGGATACGACGAGGCACGCCGCGCAGGTTCGGGGATGCCGGTCTTGTCCAGCAGGTCTACTGCACGCAAGGCAGCCTGCTTGGCACTCAGGCCTTCATGCAGCATCAGCACTTCCGCGATCTGGTTGCCTACCGTAAACAGCGGATTCAGCGCTGTCATCGGTTCCTAGAAGATCATCGCGATATCCTTGCCGCGAATGCCGCGCATCTGCGTTTCGCTGCGTTTCAGGATATCCTCGCCTTCAAACAGGATTTGTCCGGTATAACGCGCATCGTTATTGAGTTGCAGCAGCGATAACGCTGTGACGGTCTTGCCGGAACCGGACTCGCCCACCAGCGCGAATTTTTCTCCGGCCGCGATGGAGAAACTCACATCGTTGACCACCGTGTTATCGCCGAAGGCAACTTGCAGGTTACGCACATCGAGCAGGCTCATGACTTCCTCCTCACGTCCATCGCGTTACGCAACGCGTCGCCGATATTGGTCAGCAGGAACAGCATGATGGTCAGTACCAGGAAAGTCGACAACGCGATCCACCATGCATCAAGATTGCTTTTGCCCTGTGCCAGCAATTCCCCCAGGCTGGGCGTCGGCGGCGGCACCCCCAGACCGAGGAAGTCCAAGCTGGTCAGGCTGACGATAGCGGCACTCATACGGAATGGCAGGAAAGTAATGACCGGCGTCAGGCTGTTGGGCAGCACATGGCGCCAGATAATCTGGCTGTTGGACAAACCCAGTGCCCGTGCTGCCTGCACATACTCGAGGTTACGGTTGCGCAGGAATTCGGCACGCACATAGTCGGACAAGCCCATCCAGCCGAACATGGACAGCAGCAACAATAACAGCAACAGGCTGGGCTGGAAGATGGAAGCAAAAATAATCAGCAGGTACAGCTCAGGCATGGAACCCCATATTTCCATGAATCGCTGGAAGAACAGGTCGGTGCGTCCGGCAAAGTAACCCTGTATCGCGCCGGTGAGCATGCCCAGTATCACGCCGGTAATCGTGAGCGCCAATCCGAACAGTACCGAGATGCGAAAGCCGTATAACAGGCGCGCGAACACATCTCGCCCGCGATCATCGGTGCCGAGCCAGTTCTCGGCACTGGGCGGTGCCGGGTTGGGTTCGGGTGCGAAGTAGTTCAGCGTGTCATAGCTGTAGCGGTTGGGCGGATACAGCGCAAAGTTACCATCTTTCCTGAACTGGTCCTGGATGAAAGGATCGAGATAATCGGCCGGCGTATCGAAATCGCCGCCGAAGGCCTTTTCCGAATAGGTGGTCACCATCGGAAACATCCACTGCCCGTTGTAGCGCACGACCAGCGGCTTGTCGTTCGACACGACTTCCGCAATCATGCTGAAGCCGAACAGGATGCAGAAAATAATCAGGCTCCAGTAACCACGGCGGTTGGATTTGAAACGTTGCCAGATACGCCGGCCCGGAGACAGCGATGGATAGGTAGGTGCCACCGCTGTGGCAACAGGTGCGGTCGTGGTATCTATATGAGAAGCGGGTACGGTGCTCATCGATTCAGGCTTTCGAATTGCAGGCGCGGATCCGCCCAGACATAACAGAGATCGCCGATCAGTTTCACGATCAGGCCGATCAGCGTAAACAGATACAGCGTACCCATCACCACCGGGTAGTCGCGCCGGATCACCGACTCATACGACAGCAGGCCCAGCCCATCCAGCGAGAACAGGGTTTCTATCAGCAGGCTGCCGGCGAAGAAGGCACCGATGAAGGCAGCAGGAAAACCGGTGACCAGCGGAATCAGGGCATTGCGGAATACATGCTTGTACAGCACTTTCTTCTCGTCCAATCCCTTGGCGCGCGCAGTCAGCACATACTGCTTGCGGATTTCCTCGAGGAAGGTGTTCTTGGTCAGCATGGTCATCACGGCAAACGAACCGGCCACCGACGCAATGACGGGCAGCGTGATATGCCACAGGTAATCCACCACCTTGCCGAACAGGCTCAGTTGATCCCAGTCATCCGAGGTCAGGCCGCGCAGCGGGAACCATTGCAAGAAGGTGCCGCCGCCGAAGAGCACCAGCAACAGCACGCCCAGCACGAAGCCCGGTATCGAATAACCGAGCAGCACCACCATGCTGGAAACCACATCGAAGCGGCTGCCTTCGCGCACAGCCTTGGCAACGCCGAGCGGCAGCGACACCAGGTAAGTCAGTACGAAGGTCCACATGCCCAGCGTGATCGAGACCGGCATCTTGGATTTCACCAGCTCCCATACGTCCTTGTGATGATAAAAACTCTGCCCGAGGTCGAAGGTGGCAAATCCCTTCAGCATCTGCCAGTAACGCTCGTATGCCGGCTTATCGAAGCCATACAGCTTCTTGATTTCCTCTATCTGCTGGGCATCCAGCCCCTGGCGTCCGCGATAATCGGCACCGCTCCCGGCACCGCTGGCTTCGCCTACTGCGCCGACATGGCCGCGCATTTCCAGCATCATCTGCTCCACCGGGCCGCCGGGCACGAACTGAATCACGATGAAGGTGATCGTAATCACGCCCAGCAGAGTCGGCAGCATCAGCAGCAGGCGCTTGGCAATATAAGACCAGATGTTCATGAATGGACTTTCATTCTGCGCTGGTTTGTTTTGCTGAAAATTCTGGTGTCATCATCTTCTCGGTTCGACCTGCCACCAGATCGACATGATGTAAGCATCCGCGGAATAATACAGGGGCAGCGTGGCCGGCATGCCAAAACGGTTCCAGTAGGCGACACGATGCACACCCGAGAACCAGTGCAGCACCACGATATGTTTGTGCAGCAGCACACGGTCCAGCGCCCGTGCAGCGGCCAGCATATCCTCGCGCAACTCGGCGAGCACCAGCTTTTCCACCAGCTTGTCCACCACCGGGTCTTTCAATCCCCAGTAGTTGCTCGCCCCTTTCTGATCGGCGGCTTGAGAACCGAACATATCGAACAATTCATTGCCGGGCACGACCACATCCGGGAAACGCATGCTCATCATGTCGAAATCGTAGTCTTCCAGGCGCTTTTGCACCAGCGCGAAATCGGCAGTGCGCTGCGTGACCTGCATGCCCAGCTTTTGCAGGTTGCGGACGTAGACACTGATCACACGCGACATGCTGCCCTGATCATCCAGGATCTCGAAGCGGAAAGGCTCCCCCCTGGCATTGCGCAAGGCGCCGTCGCGATACTCCCACCCCGCTTCGCGCAGCAATTCGACCGCTTGCAACAGGTTGGCGCGCAACGACGACGGTGCTGCGGTGGAAGGAGGCACCGGCGCGGGGCCGAACACGGCGGGGTCCAATTGCTTGCGCATCGGTTCCAGCAGTCGCAGCTCCTCTTTCGAAGGCAGGCCGGTGGCAGCCATTTCGCTGTTGGCGAAGAAAGAATTCAGCCTTTCATACTGGTTATAGAACAGCTGCCGGTTCATCCATTCGAAATCCAGCGCCAAAGTCAGTGCCTTCCTGACGCGCTCATCCTGGAATATCGGGCGCCGCAGGTTCATGATGAAACCCTGCATGCCGGCACCATTGGAATGCTTGAACTCGCGCATCACGATGTCGCCGTTCCGGATCTTGGCACCGGTGTAACTGCGCGCCCAGCTCTTGGCGCGATACTCCACGTTTACGTCAAAGTCGCCGGCCTTGAATGCTTCCAGCCTTGCCGTGTCATCCGCATACAGGCGGAAATGGATGCGTTCGAAATTGAACATGCCCTTGCGCGACGGGATATCGCTACCCCAGTAATCGGGGTTCAGGCGGTAAGTCATGGAGCGGCCCACGTCGAAGCGCTCGATCAGATAGGGGCCACTGGCAATCGGCGCCGCCAACTGGATACGGTCGAACTCCGTGCCCTCAGCCCACTTGCGCGAGAACACCGGCATGCTCCCCACCACCAGCGGCAGTTCGCGGTTCAGTGTACGGAAGTCGAAACGCACGGTCCGCTCGTTGAGCACCACCGCTCCCTTTACGTCCGCGTACACGGCTTTGAAAAAAGGCGCTCCTTTGTCCAGCAATGTGTCGAAGGAATATTTGACGTCAGCTGCCCGGACTGGATCACCGTTATTAAAACGTGCCTTGGGATGGATGCGGAAGGTCATGGACATGCGGTCCGGCGCCAGCACCATGTCGTCTGCCAGCAGGCCATACATCGTGGCCACTTCATCCTGCGACTGGGTGGCAAGCGATTCGAACATCAGGCCCAGGCCGGGGGCTGAGACGCCGCGCAACGAAAATGGATTGAATTTGTCGAAACTGGTACTGCGTCCCGGGTTGGCCAGAAAAAGGTCGCCGCCCTTAGGTGCATCCGGGTTCACATAGTCGAAATGCGTGAAACCGGGAGGGTATTTCGGCTCATCGTACTGGGAAAAAGCATGGGCGGCGAACGCCGTGCCGCCCATTAACCATCCGCTTGCCAGAAACAGGGAAACAAGAAATTTGACCATTCGCTGCCTTACTCAATCGGCGTCGCCGGGAATACGCTCTTGGACATCATAGTGTGGCTATTGTACAGAAACGGGTTTTGCGCAGGCCCAGCGCCGCTCTGGATTTGCGACACGGGAGTATGTACCACCCGGTCAAAAACTTGCCGAGCTTGCTGAGTATCCCTACAATCTTGCCCATTCCGGATGCCGGGCCTTGTCCTTTCATCCTCATATTCATCCCGATGCGCCGGTCACCCGCTTTGGCATGACCACGCTCTCTTTTAAGATCTCTCTGGAGTCGCTATGGCATTTCTGCAAGGCAAAAAAATCCTTCTTACCGGTTTGCTATCGAACCGTTCCATCGCTTACGGTATTGCCAAGGCGTGCCATCGCGAAGGTGCCGAGCTGGCCTTTACTTACGTTGGCGAACGTTTCAAGGATCGCATCTCGGAATTCGCCAAGGAATTCGACAGCGAACTGGTGTTTGAATGCGACGTATCCAGCGATGAACAAATTACCCAGCTGTTCCAAGACCTGGGCAAATCCTGGAGCCAGCTGGACGGCCTGGTGCACGCCATCGGTTTCGCACCGCGCGAAGCGATTGCCGGCGATTTCCTCGAAGGCATCTCCCGCGAAGGCTTCCGCATCGCCCATGACATTTCCGCCTACAGCTTCCCGGCCATGGCCAAGGCAGCCCGCCCCATGCTGAGCCCGGATGCGTCGCTGCTGACCCTGAGCTATCTCGGTGCGATGCGCGCCCTGCCCAGCTATAACACCATGGGCCTGGCCAAGGCATCGCTGGAAGCCAGCGTGCGCTACATGGCTGCTACGCTTGGTCCGCAGGGTGTGCGCGTGAACGGCATTTCCGCCGGCCCGATCAAGACCCTGGCTGCCAGCGGCATCAAGGATTTCGGCAAGATCCTGAATTTCGTCAAGAACAATGCGCCGCTGCGCCGCAATGTAACGATCGAAGAAGTCGGCAATACCGCCGCTTTCCTGTTGTCCAACCTGTCCAGCGGCATTACCGGCGAGATCACTTATGTCGATGGCGGCTTCTCCCATGTCGTGCCCGGCATGGAGGAAGAACAAGCTTAATCTTTGCAACACTTGCCGGATGCGCAATGCGTATCCGGCATTGCCAACGTTTATTCAAACTTGAAATAAATCAAGCAGGAAACTGCTTAACACGCTATAATGCGGCCTGCGCTGCAATTTGCAGCCCACGTAGTATCAAGCAGCACCGCAAACCTTCTGCATTTACGAAAAGCCCTCCCGCCTTCTGGTGTCATTGTCACACCGTCCCGGCGCAAAGCTTTGTGCCGAAACCTTTCTGAACCGGTTTCTTTTTTGGTTTCATTGCCGTTCCGTTGGTTAGCGTTGCATTTCTTGCGCGTCATGATGTCCTCACGAGGGATGCATGGAGCGCTGATTTCACGAAAGTAAATAATGACATTTGAAGCATTAGGATTACACGCGTCCGTACTCAAAGCCCTCGAAGCCGCTGGTTATACTGCCCCTACCCCTGTGCAGGCCCAGGCGGTACCTGCTGGTATTGAGGGTCGTGATTTGCTGGTTTCTTCGCAAACCGGCTCCGGTAAGACCGCAGCCTTCATGCTGCCCGCCCTGCACAAATTCGACTCTCTTCCAGAACAGGCTCCAGCCGGCGGCAAAACACCTAATCAAAGCGCTCAATCCGCACGTTCACGCGGTGATCGTCCTCGTTTCAAGGCTGCCCAGCCCAAAATGCTGGTGTTGACCCCGACCCGCGAACTCGCGCTGCAAGTCACCGAAGCGACCGACAAGTACGGCACCTTCATGCGTCGTATCAAGGCTGTGTCCATCCTCGGCGGCATGCCCTATCCTAAACAGATGCAACTGCTGTCGCGCAATCCGGAAATCCTGGTTGCCACGCCGGGCCGCCTGATCGACCACATGGAATCGGGCAAGA
>JAEZLB010000045.1 GCA_023435945.1 Pseudomonadota bacterium
GGCGACGGCAGCAAGAAAGTGGTGCGCTTCGAGAAAGCCATCATCGCAGCTGGTTCCTCCGTTGTGAAACTGCCTTTTGTACCGGAAGATCCGCGTATCGTGGATTCCACCGGTGCGCTGGAATTGCGTTCCATTCCTAAACGCATGCTGGTTATCGGCGGCGGCATCATTGGTCTGGAAATGGCAACCGTCTATTCCACGCTCGGCGCACGCATCGACGTGGTCGAGATGATGGATGGCCTGATGCAAGGCGCGGACCGTGACCTGGTCAAGGTATGGCAAAAGTTCAACGAGAAGCGCTTCGACCGCATCATGCTGAAAACCAAAACCGTTGGTGTCGAAGCATTGAAAGAAGGCATTAAGGTCACTTTCGAAGCTGCTGAGGCTGGCGGCACTGCACCCGAACCACAAATCTACGACATGGTGCTGGTGGCAGTCGGTCGCAGCCCGAACGGCAAAAAGATCGCTGCTGACAAGGCAGGCGTTGCGGTCACCGACCGTGGTTTCATCAACGTCGATTCGCAGATGCGTACCAACGTGCCACACATCTTCGCGATCGGGGACATCGTCGGTCAACCCATGCTGGCACATAAAGCCGTGCATGAAGGGCACGTGGCCGCCGAAGCAGCAAACGGAGAGAAGTCTCACTTCGACGCCCGCGTGATTCCATCCGTCGCTTACACCGATCCGGAAGTGGCATGGGTCGGCCTGACCGAAGATGAAGCGAAAGCCAAGGGCATCAAGGTCGAAAAAGGTCTGTTCCCATGGGCGGCCAGCGGTCGCGCCGTGGCGAATGGCCGTGATGAAGGCTACACCAAGCTGCTGTTCGACGCTGCAACGCATCGCATCGTCGGTGGCGGCATCGTCGGCACGCATGCTGGCGACATGATCGGTGAGATCGCACTGGCCATCGAAATGGGCGCAGATGCCGTCGATATCGGCAAGACCATCCATCCGCATCCGACGCTGGGAGAATCCATCGGCATGGCGGCGGAAGTGTTTGAGGGCGTATGCACTGACCTTCCTCCGGCACGGAAGCGGTAAGCTCTTTCCAAGGCAGGTAAAAAGGCGCTCTTTGAGCGCCTTTTTTATTTGTGCAGGCTGCTGAGTGATTCCAAATAGCGACAAAAATACGCCGTTTTGCAAGGGCACTCATGCGCACCTTGAGGTGGATGATAAATTGGCAATTGTTGAAAATTTGAGGGGTGGGCATGAGAACGCTCTACGAAGCATCCAATAGCCTGGAAGCGCACATGATTCTCAATTTGCTGGAGATGCAAGGACTCTCAGGCAGGATAGAAGGGGAATTTCTTCAAGGGGGCGTGGGTGAGCTGCCTGCAGCGGGATTGGTGAGAGTGATGGTGGCAGAAGAAGACTATCAACCCGCTAAAGAGATTGTGAGCAGATGGGAGGCGGCGCAGCCCGCATCGACCACGACCCTCTCGCCTGCCAGGACCACAAGTGCCTTCCTTATTTTTCTTGGCGGTGTCGCGGTTGGCTTTCTGGCTGCAGTGCTAATTCTCTAGGCCTGTTTGCGTACGATCTATGCAGAGTTGCAGGTCCACTATCGGGTATCGGGTGCGAGTTCAACAAGGAGAACGGCATGGCACTTCTTCTCCTGGCAAGAATGGGAAGGGTAGGTACATCAATGAGAAAAGCAATCAAGTACACGCTTATAGCGGCCATCGCTGCAATCGCAGTGACGCTATTCTGGAATTCCTCTGAAGGCAAGTACGTAAAGAAAAAGCCTCTCAGCGGTTACCTCAATCATGTGTACGTCGAATTTCCCAAGGATCGTTACACCTTCCTGGTCACGAACGACATGATGGCTGGCCGCACGTTCATCACGGATAACCTGTGGGGCTACCGTTATCCGAGCATGGAGCCACTGACCCAGGAAAAGAGCGGCGAGTTCATGAAGGCCTATGCGCATACGGACTGGATAAAGGCGAACGTCAAGGTCAGGAACTACACGCCTAAGCCGTCAGAATCGGAAGCAGAACGCAAAGAAAAAATGTGCTTCAAACGGTCAATAAAGCGACATCTGATTCCGGGAGAGTCACCCTTTATAAGGGGGGCGATGTCTACACCCTGGAAAGCAAAATCTATTTTGGCAGCCTAAAGAGGCTTAGTGCGCCGGACAAGCCGGAATACCAGGATCCGAAGCAGTTCGGGAAGCCAGTCCATATCTACTGGGATGAGAGTGGCGGTGACGCCTGTACCTATATCAGGTGTTCAAAATACCAGGGCGGAACTGAAGGTTATAACTGCCAACATCCTCTTGTGGATACAGAGAGCGGACTCGAATACTCAATGCGCTATGACTCTTCCTTGCTACCTCATTGGCTCGACATTCAAAACAAGACCGTGGCCATATTCCATTCATTCAGAAAATAACGGAATGTAAAAAGGTGATTACTGCTTCTCGGAAAAGGCGTAATCAGCAAAAAAGGTGAATGGTGTTCCGGAAAGAGAAGCGGTAGCGCATTATGCGTAAAAATTAGGCTTGCGATACAGCTAACCATACTCCGTCGCGATGCAGATTGCTGTTTCGGCCACGTCTGCAATGCTAAGTATTGTTAGCTGCCTTGGTGATGAAGGCCTATGTGCCAATGCTGGAGTATGGAGTGGCCGCACTATTCTTTTTAACTCTTGGTATTTTCCTCTGATTTTTCCTGGCTATTGCAAAGATATACGCACTGCATGTGAACGAGACGTCCCAATCATTCAGCCGAAGATCGCGCTTTTCATTAGAATGGAGGGGCTCCGGTAATGTGTTGTTACGCGATTGTATTTTTGCTACAGGATTAAGTATGTCGTTCTCCCTCCCCGAACAGCTTGCCAGCGAATGGCGTGACTTGCTGTGCACGTCGTCCCCTGATGTATTGCAGCTGGTTCGGAACTGCGCTGAAGCGAATCAGGAAGTATTGGCGAATCATTTTTATGACCAATTGCTGAGTAATCCTGCAGCCTCCACCCTGATCTCACATGATCAGGTTAAAACCCGCCTGCATCGTTCGATGATGCGCTGGGTGGCTGCCACTTTTTCAGTCGCGCCGGCAGATAATCTGAGCCCGCTTGTCGCCCAGCAGATGCACATCGGTGAGGTTCATGCGCGTATCGATGTGCCCATGTATCTCGTGTTGAGCGGTGCGCGCAATCTGAAGAGAAAATTTTTTGATCTGCTGTGTGCCGACGATCTGCAAGTCAGCCACACACAATTGCAAGCGATAGGCCTGGTATCCGCTGTCATCGACTTGACGATGGAAATCATGGGCATCGCCTTCTCCGGTTCGCATGACCGCAATTCGCGTGCAGAAGAAGCCTATCGCCTGTTTTCGGTGGTACAGAAC
>JAEZLB010000058.1 GCA_023435945.1 Pseudomonadota bacterium
TAATCAGAATCGCATTCTTTGCAGACAAGCCGATGATCGTAATCAGGCCCACCTTGAAATAAACGTCGTTAGGCATGTCACGCAACAGCACACCCAGTACCGCCCCCAGGATGCCCAGCGGCACTACCAGCAGTACGGCGAATGGAATCGACATGCTTTCGTACAAGGCCGCCAGCACCAGGAACACCGCTAGCAAAGACAGCGCCATCAGCATCGGCATTTGCGCACCCGAAATTTTTTCTTCGCGCGACTGGCCAGTCCATTCGAAACCAAATCCCGGCGGCAGTTGCCCCGCCAGTTTCTCCATTTCATCCATGGCATCGCCGCTACTGTAGCCGGGCGCAGCCTGACCTGCGATTTTCATCGCAGGATAGCCGTTATAGCGCACCACCTGCACCGGGCCAGTTTCCCATTTGAGCGTGGTAAAGGTGCCCATCGGGACCATCTCACCCTTGGCATTACGCACATTCAGGCGCAACAGGTCCTCGGGCTGCACGCGTTGCGTAGCTTCAGCCTGCACAATGACGCGCTGCTGACGTCCCTGGTTGGGGAAGTCATTCACATAGGAAGAACCCAGCGCCAAGGACAAGGCATTGTTCACATCGGCAAATGTCACGCCCAATGCACTGGCCTTGTCACGATCCACATCCAGGCGCAACTGCGGTGCGTCTTCCAGGCCTTCCGGACGCACGCCGGCTAGAATCGGACTTTTCGCGGCCATACCCAGCAACTGGTTGCGCGCGTTCAACAATGCCTCATGGCCAACGCCTCCCCTGTCCTGCAGACGGAAGTTAAAGCCCGTGGCTGTGCCCAATTCCGGAATCGGCGGCGGATTCAGTGCAAACACGATGGCATCCTGGATGCCCATGAACACACCCATGGCACGGCCCGCAATCGAGTCTGCCGAATTGTTAGCATCACGTTCGCTCCAGTCCTTGAGCGGAACGAAGGCAATACCGGCATTCTGACCGCTACCCGAGAAGCTGAATCCGGTCACCGCGATGGTATAGGCCACGCCCTTCTGATTCAGGAAGTAATCTTCCACTTGCTTGACCACCTCCAGCGTGCGGTTGGCACTCGCGCCCGGCGGCGCCTGGATGTTGGTCAGAATATAGCCCTGATCTTCATTAGGCAGGAAGGAGGAAGGCAAGCGCATGAACATGATGCCGACCGCCACCACTATCGCGCCATATACCAGCAGATAACGGCCGGTCTTGGCCAGCATCCGTGCCACCCATCCCTGATAGCCGTGAGTCGTTGCCGCGAACTTGCGGTTGAACCAGCCGAAAAAGCCTTTTTTGGCATGGCTATGGCCTTTCTCAACCGGCTTGAGCAGCGTCGCGCACAGCGCCGGCGTCAAGGTCAATGCCATCAGCGCGGAGAAAGCGATCGAAGCTGCCATCGACAGTGAGAACTGCCGATAGATCGCCCCCACCGCACCACCGAAGAAAGCCATCGGCAGGAATACCACGGTCAGCACCAAGGTGATGCCGATGATGGCACCTGTAATCTGCCCCATGGCCTTGCGTGTCGCTTCACGCGGCGACAGGCCTTCCTCGCTCATGATGCGCTCGACGTTTTCCACCACCACGATCGCATCGTCGACCACGATACCGATAGCCAGCACCATGCCGAACAGCGTCAGCACGTTGATCGAGAATCCGAACGCATACATCGTGGCAAAGGTTCCCATCAGAGCGACCGGCACCACAATGGTAGGAATCAGCGTGGCACGGAAATTCTGCAGGAACAGGTACATCACCAGGAACACCAGCAGGATTGCTTCCAGCAGGGTGTAGACAACGCCCTGGATGGAAATATCAACGAACTTCGACGTATCGTAGGGGATGTCGTAACGTACGCCCTCAGGGAAATACTGAGCCAGTTCCTCCATCTTGGCACGCAGCGCAGTGGCGGTACCCAGTGCGTTTGCGGTCGGCGACAGCTGCACGCCGATTGCCGCAGAAGGATTGCCATTGAGGCGAGCGGAGGTGGCATAAGCCTGTCCGCCCAATTCGATGCGCGCCACGTCGCTCAAACGCACTACCGAACCATCTGGATTGGCGCGCAGCACAATATTGCCGAACTGCTCAGGCGTGGACAGTTGCCCGGTCACCACGATAGGCGCGGTAATCTGCTGCGTACCGGGCGCTGGCAATTCGCCCAGTGAGCCGCCTGCGACCTGGGCATTCTGCCCGCGAATGGCATTGGCCACGTCGGTAGGCGTCATACGGAAACCAACCAGCTTGTCCGGATCGATCCAGATCCGCATCGCGGCTTCGGTACCAAACAGGATCGCATCGCCGACACCCGATACACGCTTTACTTCATTCAGGACGTTACGTGACAGGTAGTCGCCGAGCTCGATCGGCCCTCTTTTGCCATCAGTCGATGACAGCGTAATCACCATCAGGAAGTTGCTGCGCGACTTGGTAACCACCACACCCTGCTGGGCCACCGCCTGCGGCAGACGCGATTCGACGCGACGCATGCGGTTCTGGACTTCAACCGCTGCAAGATCCACATCGGTACCAGGCGCAAAGGTAGCCGTAATCTGAGCTTGTCCGTTGCCCTGGCTCTGGGACTCCATGTATTCCAGTCCGGGCGCACCGTTCAGTTCCTGCTCGATCAGGCTGGTCACACTATTTTCCAACGTCTGTGCCGTGGCACCCGGATAGGTCGCGGTAATGACTACCGATGGCGGCGCAATCGTAGGATATTGAGCAATCGGCAAACCGGTAATGGAAAGTATGCCGGCCAGCAGGATGAAGATGGCGATCACCCATGCAAAAACAGGGCGATCAATAAAAAATTTTCCCATTATCTTGCTCTCTTATTGTTTGGCCGGTTGCTGTTGGGCAGGAGCGGCAGCGGCAGGCGGAGCAGCGCCAGTGGCGTTGGTTGCCTGCTTCCAGGGAACGGGGTTGACCACGGCACCCGGCGGCGCTTTCTGGAAGCCCTCGACCATGACCCGCTCCCCTGCTTTCAAACCGTCCGTAATGATCCAGTTATTACCCTGGGCCGAACCGGTTTTCACCGGGCGGGCAATGACCTTGTTTTCCTGGTCTACCACCATCACAACGGCGCCCTGCTGGGTCCGCTGGACCGCCTGCTGAGGTACCGTAATCGCGTTATCACGTACGGCTTGTTCGACACGGGCCCGCACATACATGCCTGGCAGCAGGAAATGGTCGGGATTAGGCACCAGTGCGCGCAACATAATTGCGCCAGTATCCGGATCCACAGTCAGCCCTGAGAAAAGCAATTTGCCGGCATGCGGATAGGGTTCACCATCCTGCATCACGATGGTGACTTTGGCAGCATCCTTGCCAGCTTTCTGCAACTGGCCGTCACGCATCGCACGCTGCAATTGCAGCGCCTCGTTGGCCGACTGCGTTACGTTCACATAAATGGGGTCCAGTTGCTGGATGCGGGCTAGCGGCGTTGCCTCTCCCTGACCCACCAGCGCACCCTCTGTCACTTCGGCCCGACCGATGCGACCTGAAATCGGCGCAGTCACGCTGGCATACCCCAGATTGATGCGGGCTGTCGCCAGCGCTGCCTTGGCGGCCGCCAGGTCCGCCGCAGCCTGTTTCTCAGCTGCCACGGCCTCGTCGAACTCTTGCTTGCTGATGGCATTGGTTTCAACCAAGGGCGTGTAGCGACGAACCTTTACCGAAGCCTGGTTAAGATTGGCTTCGGCCTTGGCAACCGTTGCTTCCGCGCTCTGCTGTGCGGCACGGTAAGGTGCGGGATCAATCGTAAACAGTGCCTGACCTGCCTTCACATCCGTGCCTTCCTGGAAAACACGCTTGAGCACGATACCGGGCACACGCGCCCTCACTTGGGCCTCGCGCGTTGCCTCGAGGCGCCCCGGCAATTCGTTCACTACCGCCAGCGGCTTAGCTTCTACAGTCACTATCGACACTGCAGGCGGTGGCGGCGTGCCACCCGTGGATTGTGCATTTGCCAGTTTTTCGCCGCATCCTGACAACGACGCCAACGCCAACGCCGCCACGGCGCTACGCAAGATAAGAGATTGGAAGCCCATAAATTGTATTTTTATGTAGGAGAAGAGAAGAACTTTTCAGGCAGCAAACAGAATCAAGGGAAGACAACTCCGCCTCCTGTCCCAGAAATGACCGAAATAAAGCTCTCGCATTATACATACATCCACGAATGTATGTAATCAGTGAACTACGTGCTATCATGCGCCTGCCTCTTTTTATGGCGTGACAGCAGTTTGTTCAATCCGTTCTTTTCGTGCAGCGCTTGACGTTTGAGCACCCAATAGTCGTTATGGCAAGAAATACCAAGGAAGAAGCTCTCGAAACCCGCAACCGCATTCTGGACGCGGCAGAAAACGTCTTTTATGAAAAAGGCGTCGCTCGCACGTCGCTTGACGATATCGCCAAGGCAGCTAGTGTAACGCGTGGCGCTATATATTGGCATTTCAAGAATAAAAGCGATTTGTTCAGTGCCATGTGCGACCGGGTAAAGGTTCCCTTTGAGCAAGCGGCCCATGCCAATGCCGACCAGGGCCTGACTGATCCGCTGGACCGCATGCGCCAGGGATGCATTTTTTTCCTGACTGAAGCCGTCTCCAATCCTCATTCGCGCAAGGTATTCGAAATCATGCTGCACAAGTGCGAATTCGTGGAAGCCAACGAACCTATAGCAAGCAAGCAGCGTGAATGCTATTCGCGCAGCACTGCCACTATTCAGTCCATTCTCAAGAATGTCGTCGCCAAAGGCCAGTTACCCTCTGATCTCGACATTCCCATGGCTGCCAATCTACTGCATGCCACCATGGATGGCCTATTAAATAACTGGCTGTTTACGCCCGGCGAATTCGATCTTGTTGCGCATGCGGAGCGCCTGACCGATGCCTGCATCGACACGCTGCGCCACTCCCCTGCATTACGCAAGCCAGCCTAGGTACTCGCCAGTACCTTGCCGTCGCTCCGGCAATTTCTCCCACCCGGCACTGCCATCCCGAATAAAAAAACGCCGAATGGTTTCTACCATCCGGCGTTCGCTGATGTTGGCAACCCTGCGTTATCGGTACGCAGTGGCAGCCAGATCAGAACCGCTCACATCGCCGGCCATGCGGCCTTACCGGATGTACCCTTGATGCTCTTCTTCCATTCCTGCTCAATCATCGTGATCACGGAATCGGGCATGGAAACATAATCCAGCTCGGATGCCATGGCAGCGCCGTTCTTGAAGGACCAGTCGAAGAACTTGAGGACTTCCTGTGTCTTCGCCACGTTGGCCGCTTCCTTGTGCATCAGGATGAAGGACGCACCAGTGATAGGCCAGCTATCTTTGCCGGACTGGTTGGTCAGCACCACTTCAAAGCCCGGCGTGTTGGCCCAGTCCGCACCTGCCGCTGCAGCCTTGAAGCTGTGCTCATCCGGCTGAACAAAATTGCCGTCACGGTTTTTCAGCTGCGTGTGCGACAGCTTGTTACGCTTGGCATACGCATACTCCACGTAACCGATCGCCCCCTTCAGACGCGCCACGTTGGACGCCACGCCTTCGTTCCCCTTGCCGCCAATACCGGTCGGCCATTTCACCGCAGTGCCTGCGCCAACTGTATTCCTGAACTCTGCGTTGGACTTGGAAAGGTAGTCGGTCCACAGGAAATTGGTACCCGAACCGTCGGAACGACGCACTACAACGATGTCGCTGGCAGGCAGCTTCAGCTCCGGGTTCAGCGCCGCGATCTCCGGTGCATTCCACTTGGTGATCTTGCCCATGTAAATACCAGCCACCACATCGGCATCCAGTTTCATCTGGCCTGGCGAAATGCCTTCGACGTTCACGATAGGCACTACACCGCCCATGATGGCAGGGAACTGGATCAAACCGCTTTCTTCCAGGTCAGCCTGCTTGAGCGGCATATCGGAGGCACCGAAATCGACGACTTTGGCTTTGATTTGTTTGATGCCGCCGCCGGAGCCGATGGATTGATAGTTCATCTGCTTGCCCGTAACTTTCTTGTATTCTTCAGCCCACTTTGCATAGATGGGATAAGGGAAGCTTGCACCCGCACCGGTAATATCTTGTGCAGCAGCGTTAGAAATGGCAACCGCCGATACGGCAGCTACAGTGAAGGTCTTCAACACGTTCGCGAGATACATGATTTCTCCTGTTAGTTTCGATATGAAACAGCGTCATTCTAGGAAGCGAATATGACCCATTCATGACAAGAACAGGAATATTTTAAAAGCCCATGCTGCACAAAATTTACGCAGATAAACTGCAACACCAGGAATCGCAGAGCAACAGATCGAAGAAAGAACGAGACAAGGATTTTCTTAGTCATTGTCATCAAACTGTCACATACCACCTTTATGCTTCAAGGTTCGCTTGTGAGAGCGAGCACCTTGCGTGACCCTGCTCACCGTAAAATCGCCAGGCTATACCCAAGCGCATCAAACCGCCTCCTGCGCTATAAGCACGAAACAGCGTACCGGCACCATTCGTCCGGCTATCAGTGAGAAGTACTTTTCCCATACCTCCGAAGAAACCAGGCGTGATGGTTGATATCCCGCATCAATAGAGGGATAACGACGCAACAGTGAATACCAATAAAAAATTGCGCCAAAGATATACGCTCCTCTCTCGCAAAGATGAAAGAAGCTGTGTTCATTACTCGAACCCTATGCCCAATATTTAGCCCCTCCTGGTCAGGAATTGCTGTGCATTACCAATCTCATTATTTTTCAGGGAAATCCCTACCGAACGCATCCCGTCTCAGGCAGCGCCATAGCAACCAGGTGGAATGGCTTTCAGCACGGATGAGGTGCAGGACTACTCCTTCTGCGGATCGACCCAACAACCAGCTCAGGAATAAATAATGATAGGGTGGCGAAAAGCATTCGGCAGCATCTGCTCGCAGGGAAGCTGCTCTAAACGCGAATACCCTGCCGCGGATTGAAGGCCAGATCGTGGGCCATCGCCTGGTAAAGCTGGCGAGCTTTGGGATTGTCGGCAGGTGGAAGGACAATATCGAGAACCATGTACAGATCGCCGGGAGTCTGTGAGGGTATGCCTTTTCCTTTCAGACGAAGCTTGCGCCCTGAATGTGAATTAGCAGGAATTTTTACCTCTATCGTGCCACCCGGAACAGGTGCCTTGATCGTTGCTCCTAGCGCAGCTTCCCATGGAGCGACAGGCAGAGTGACATAGACATCCTTTCCCTCTGCGCGACAATAAGGATGCGACTTGAATTGCACCTCCAGATAGAGATCGCCTGGCTGCCCTCCTAGTAATCCGGGTTTGCCCTGACCAGCCAGACGTATGGTCTGTCCTGGGT
>JAEZLB010000081.1 GCA_023435945.1 Pseudomonadota bacterium
GCATTCATGTTGCCTGCCCTGCACAAATTCGCCTCCACCATGGAGCAATTGCCCGTGGGCGGCAAGACTCCCAATCAATCGGCACAATCGGCACGCTCCCGCGGCGAGCGCCCGCGCTTCAAGCCGGCCCAGCCGAGAATGCTGGTGCTGACCCCGACCCGCGAACTCGCGCTACAAGTCACCGAAGCCACCGACAAGTACGGCACCTTCATGCGTCGCATCAAGGCTGTGTCGATTCTCGGCGGCATGCCTTATCCGAAACAGATGCAGTTGCTGTCGCGCAACCCGGAAATTCTGGTCGCGACGCCTGGCCGTCTGATTGACCACATGGAATCCGGCAAGATCGATTTCTCGCAACTGGAAGTCCTGGTGCTGGACGAAGCCGATCGCATGCTGGACATGGGTTTCATCGAAGATATCGAAAAAATCGTTGCCTCGACGCCTGAAACGCGCCAGACCATGCTGTTCTCGGCAACACTGGATGGCGTAGTGGGTTCCATGGCTCGCCGCATCACCAAAGATCCTCTCGTGATCCAGATCGCCAGCTCGGCGACCCGCCACGAAAACATCCAGCAGCGCGTGCATTTTGTGGATGACCTGTCGCATAAGAACCGTCTGCTTGACCATCTGCTGCGCGATGCATCGATGGACCAGGCCGTGGTATTTACCGCGACCAAGCGCGATGCCGACATGATTGCCGACCGCCTGACCATCGCCGGTTTTGCTGCTGCCGCACTGCATGGCGACATGCACCAAGGCGCACGCAACCGCACGCTGAATGGCCTGCGCCGTGGCGATGTACGCATTCTCGTTGCGACCGACGTTGCAGCACGCGGTATCGACGTGCCCGGCATCACCCACGTGGTGAACTACGATCTGCCGAAGTTCCCGGAAGACTATGTACACCGCATCGGCCGTACCGGCCGCGCAGGACGCAACGGTATTGCAGTATCGCTGGTGAATCACGCAGAAAGCATGCATGTGCGCCGTATCGAACGTTTCACAAAACAACCGATTCCGGTCGACGTGGTGGAAGGTTACGAACCCAAGCGCACGCCATCAGCTTCCGCACCGCGCTCAAACACTCGCAAGCCGAATGGCTGGAAGCCGGGCGAAAACCGTCGTCCCGGCAATGGTGGAGGTAACGGTAACCGCTCCAGTGCGGGCGGACGCAGCACCAGCCAGCGCAGTTTTGCCAAGCCGGGCGCACCGCGCGGCGATGGCGCGGCATCGACCGGTCGTCGTACCTTCAGCAGATAAGCCACACTGCAGCAGAAATAAAATGGCCGTCCCGATAAGGACGGCCATTTTTCATTAGGGGTTATTAACGCCCCCCGGCTCTGACGCACTGTCCCTCCTGCCGCTTGGCCTTTGCTCCGCCTCCTTTTCTTCGCTGCCCTTTTCTTTGTTTCCCTTTTCTTTGTTTCCCTTTTCTTGCTGCCTGTCCTCGCTGGTGCAATCCCTTTCATGCAGAACCTCGCCAGGTACAGCAGGGAACCTGTCATAGATAAGCTCGCTATCTGCTGTCCTGATCCCCCGGCAGATGCTTGCGCGATCACACTGCGGACACGACAGTCTTGAAGGTTTGTGGCGGTCTTTTTCTTTTTAATAGTTGCGCCTGACACCTGCGCTTTGTGGCGTATGCGGAAACCCAACGGTGAACGACGACAAGTGCATCAGCAAGGGCACTTCCTGGTGCTACTTGCCTAAAATCCCATCTGATTTCGGCGATTCGGAGAAAGCGTCAGCACATGCTTGCCCGCGTTGCAGAGGCCTCATTCAGCCAGAAACCTCACTGCTGTTTACCGCGCATCCATTCGCCTTTCTCGCCGGACAAACGACAGAAAGAGCGAATAATAAAAGCACCACTTGGGCTGAACTCTCTCGCCCGGGCGTATCTAATTTTCGTCTCAGGCATTTGGTGATCTCTGAGTCTTTGCCCGTTGTTCACGACGAGAGCGGGCTTTTTTCTATTCCAGAGAGGGGCCCCGAATTGTGGCCTTTCTCTTTTATTGATCAGCGTGGCTCTCCAGGAGAAATGAAGAGGAATGGGCGCGGGTGATCGATGGCCCGCTTTATATCCCCGCTTGTTTCCCTGCTACAAGCTGCCACGCTTGTTTCCTGCAGACAGGCCATTCTATGCAAGCCCATTCTCCTGACGATACCCCTCATTCCCTGCCTCCGTCGGGTACGCCGCAGAAAGTTGCTCCAGAACAGGGCGATGAACATTTCCCTGAAGGGAAAAAGCCAAGCTCCTCCCGCCCCGGCAATGTCAAGCCGGAACGAGCCGACAGACCCGGTGGAAATGCCAGTGGCAGCAACAAGATGGAGGAGGAAGACAATAACAATGATGATGGCGCCGGAGACGGGGGCGATTAGGAAACCTGTCTGCCTCCCATCCGGCAACAAACGGGGAGCGGTTGCCCGCTCAGCCGCAGGAGTAAGGGAAATTGCCATAGTCAGCCATACTTAAAAAAAGAAAATGGCCTTTCTTCTGGATCGGTTATTTTTCTTTGCCAGTGCTGGCATATTCTTTCGTTTTTTTACCCCAGCACGTCCGGATTCAGGCGCCACAAAGTGAAAGTCAGCATAGCAGCGAAGCTGACCCACGCCAGATAAGGAAGCATCAACATTCCCGCCAGCGGGCGTATGCGCCAGAAGGCAATCAGCGTCGCCCCTATCCATACCCATAACAGCAGCACCTCGACCAGCGATGCGGCTCCCATCTGCCAGCCGAAGAACAGCCAGCTCCACAATGCATTGAACACCAACTGAACCAGAAACAAAGTGAGTGCAGTTCTGGCAGCCTTAAATCCGCCGGCGCGCCAGACCAGCCACGCCGCAATCGCCATCAGGATATAGAGCACTGTCCATACCGGGCCAAAGATCGTTGGTGGGGGTGCCCACTCAGGGCGAATCAGATTCACATAAAACGAACCAGCCCGCATGGTAGCGGCACTACCTATGGCGGCGGTAACAAAGCTGGCGACGAACCAGCCGATGAGGCCCAGGATTTGCTGTTTTTTGGTGAGCAGGGACATAGACTGGTTTGACTAGGGGGACTCTCTCCGGTTCATGGTCAGCTCGGCTCAACAGTTCAGAATTTGACCTGCCACTGACTACTGCTTGTGCCACTGCCCCAGGGGCTTGAGTATCTGGGGCTCTCTTGGGCGCTGCAGCAAGCTATCCAGTTTGGCCTCGTACTCGGCACGATAGGGTTTCATCTGGTTTTTCAGAAAAGTCTCGACGCTCGGTTCAGCCCATCTTTCATACAGCGTGAAAAGATTTTCATCGTAGGCATCCTGGTGCAAATGGCAAGATATGAATGCGTCTTCCTTGACCATCTCTTCAATCACAATAGTGACTGCCGCTTTCCAGGCTTCGATCTGCTCCGGTTTGACATGCAGCTTCACATAAAACACCAGATCGTCGTTTGACATCACCGCTCCTTCCCGTCTCAGTAACTGCTTCCCGTATTAAACCGTTTACGCCTTCTGGTTCGTGGACTTGTTATGGGCCTAAGCTGCACAAGTCCTGAAACCCAAAAAAAAATCCCGCCGCTCCGGCAAATAAAAATTCCTGAACTTTGGCGAACGCAAGGACTTCGGCGTGGCAAACGATGCGCCCCGCACTACCTGATGGATAGAGAACCATGGCGCGGAATATTCAAGGTAAGCATCCGCCCCGAAACCTGCATAAGGCAGGAACACGCTGTCAGTCCACTCCCACAAGTCTCCCCACTGAAGCGCAGGATGCGCGGACAGCGCCGCGAACTCCCACTCTTCTTCGGTTGGCAGGCGACGTCCGCTCCATGCGCAGTACGCCCTGGCCTCATGCAGGCAGACATGACGCACCGGCTGGCGTGGCGATAACTCCACGCGCTGCCCGAAGCGTTCGCGCACCCACGTACCAGCATCGCGCACCCACCCTTTGGGGGCTGAGCATTCCTGCCTTAACAACCACGTGCG
>JAEZLB010000142.1 GCA_023435945.1 Pseudomonadota bacterium
ACATCACCTTGATTTCAGCCATTCTGGTCAGTGTGCTAGTCGTGGTGCTGGACAGCATAGCGTCCATCTCTGTGCGCTACGGCAATATCCTCAAGATTGCCGAATGGTTCTTTACCGGCTTGTTCACTGTGGAATACATCGTTCGGCTGATCTGCGTAAATTATCCGCTTCGCTATGCGCGCAGCTTTTATGGTGTGATTGACCTGCTGGCCATACTCCCCTCTTACCTGGCGGTATTGTTCCCGGAATTGCGGATGTTGCTCGACGTGCGCCTGCTGCGGCTGCTGCGCATGTTCCGCATACTGAAGCTGGCTGCTTATGTGCGGGAATATTCACTACTGGGCCGCGCCCTGATCGCCAGCCGCCGCCGGATATTCATCTTCCTGTCGGTGGTCTTTATCATCGTCTTCCTGCTGGGTACCGTGATGTACGTCGTGGAAGGGCCGGAGCATGGCTTTACCAGCATACCAATGTCGGTGTACTGGGCAATTACCACCGTTGCCACCGTCGGGTATGGCGACATCGTGCCGCACACGGCACTGGGGCGTGCCATTGCATCCCTCATCATGCTGCTGGGCTGGGGCATACTTGCGGTTCCGACCGGCATCATTACCGCCGAAATGACGGCCCAGCACTACGAGAGTAAATACGACAGGAGAAGCTGTGTAGAATGCGGCGCGCGCGGGCATGATAGTGGCGCGCATTACTGCCACCACTGCGGCACGCCGCTACCCGGGCAGAATGAAATCTGAGTTACTGTCAGATTTTTCCGGCTATGTTCTGACTTTAGTGTTTCCTTAAACCTGACCGGCTATTCGCCATGAACCTCAGCAACGACCAAATTCGCCAATTCCGCCAGGAAGGTTATCTGCTCCTGCGCAATCATGTTCCCGCCGAACGCTGCGATCGCATGCGTGCCGTCACTGAAGTACATCTGGAACAGGCGATACCGCCCATCGAATTTGAAGCAGAAGTCGGTTATCCGGGAGCACCCGCATCGATCGATGCGCCCGGGGGAAAAACGGCGCGCCGTCTGCGCGACGCCTACCATCGTGACCAGTGCTTCCGTGAATGGGCAACGTCGCCTGAGCTAACCGCCATGCTCGCGCAATTGCTGGAGGAAGAGGCGTGTCTGGTGTTGGCCCACCACAATTGTGTAATGACCAAGCATCCGGATTTTGGCACGGCAACCGGATGGCATCGCGATATTCGCTACTGGTCATTCCTGCGCAATGAACTGATCACGGTCTGGCTGGCGCTGGGAGAGGAAACCGAGCGCAATGGCGGCCTGCAACTTATTCCCGGCTCACATCGATTGATGGTGCAACCCGAGCAACTCGACAAGCTGGATTACCTGCGGCCGGACTTGCCTCAGAATCAGGCGCTCTTTGCCCAGGGCGTTACACCGCCGCTAAACAAGGGTGATGTAGTCCTGTTTCACAGTGGACTGTTTCATGCCGCCCATCGTAATGAAACCGCCAACGTCAAGATGTCGGTGGCCTTTGCCTATCGTGGCAAGAGCAATCTGCCGCTGCCGGGAACGCGCTCGGCGGCAGCAGGCGATGTCTTGCTGAGTGCCGGCGCCGCTTGATCAGTTGCGCTCCGCCTGGCGCACGCCCAGCGGTTCATTCGTCATCATTTGCTGCACGGCTTCCGGAACCGAAGCAATGTGCAGCGTATGTGTCTGTACTGCGAACTGAATGCCACGCTCCTCGCAAGCGCGCATCAATTCAAAATTGATGTGCTGCTGGACATCCATATACGCGTTGTATTCCGGCTGCAGCATGTAATACACCACTTCGAATTCCAGCGCATTGGTACCGAATTTGAAAAAGTGGGCGCGGTCGAAGCGCGCATTCGGAATGGCTTCAATAATGTTCTGCACGATACCGGGCAAAGCCTCCACCTGCTCCCTGCTTGTTTGATAACTCACACTGAAATTGAACAACACGCGGCGCTCGTCCATACGCTTGTAGTTGCGTATTAATCGTTTCAGCAATTCAGCATTGGATATCACGATCTGTTCGCCGGACAAGCTGCGTAGGCGGGTACTCTTGATGCCTATGTACTCCACCGATCCAAGCATCTCGCCCGAGATGATGAAATCCCCTGTTTCAAAAGGTTTATCCAGTGCTATGGATAGGGAGGCAAATAAATCGCTCAGCACATTCTGCACGGCCAGTGCAATGGCAATACCGCCTATACCCAGACTGGCGACGAACGCCGTGATGTTTACACCAAGATTGTCCAGTATCGTCAGCACCACGACGATCCAGACCACGGTGCGCAGGATGAAGGTAATCGTCGTCACGGTAGCGCTGGGTGGATAACGCAGCATCCAGCGCTGAATGGCCCGGCTTACCCACAGTCCCAGCTGGACGCCGACAACCATGGTCCATCCTACCGACAGGCGGTCAGCCCACTTGGCAGGCATATCCAGCACACTCAGGCCCGCCAGCAGGGACGCCAGGAAAATCAGCAAGCGATTGGTACGCGAAACAACGTCGAAGATCACGTCATCGAAACGGCTTTCCGTATTCTTGCTCAGCCTCTCCAGCCGCTTGGCAATGAAGCTCACCACACCACTGGTCACGGAGTAAACGACGATGATGATCAGCAGTGCATAGAGCCACTGCTCAAGTGGAATATCAAGAAAAGTCCAATCCGTAGCAAACATCAGTTACATCTCCAGGAAACCATACGCAGAAAACTGCGATGAAAAAACAGGCATGCCGATTCCAGGATGGGCGTGGCAAGGATATTTATCCGGGGAACTTCCCAGGATGAGAAGTTAAACGATGCTTATTTTTTAAGCGAATGCCAGGGTTTTTCCTTGCACCATTGTGCAAGCCATGCCTCGGGCATAACCAGGGAAAGTGCGCCGATATCCGCAACCAGCGGCCCGAGTGAGGCGGGAACGATAGTCACGTCGTTAGTCAAGGCCTTGAAGCGACTTTCGAACTCCGTGCGCACCAGCGGCAGCAACCAGTTTCCATGATGGGTCCAGATGGCTCCGCCGATCACAAAGGTACGAATATCGAGCACGGCAACCAGATTGTACAACGCGCGGCCAAACCACTGTGCTGCCTGCTCTACCTCCTGGCGTGCAGGCATTTCTCCGCGGCGTGCCGCATCGAACAAATGAGGCGTATCGAGCGGCGATGCATAATCAAGATTTCGCCCTGAGACCAGTGCCTCCCAGTCGCCTCGATTGCCGCAGCCGCAGACGGCATTTGACTGCACATCCATCAACATGTGGCCGGCATGACCGGCATTGCCATGTTTCCCAAACAGCAAGCGCCCATCCACGCATAATCCACACCCCACACCGGTGCTCCAGGTGACATAAGCACAATTCGGCTCATTCCTCACTGCGCCGAAGGCGCGCTCGGCGGCCAGAGCGGCGACACAATCATTGGCAATCACGACATGGTCGAAGCGCTCGCGTATGAGCTGTTCCAACGGGATCTCGGTCCAGTCATTGTTGAGATCGCTGCGTGCTGACAGGCCTCCGCAGATATTGGGGGCAGACAAGCCGATCCATCCATCAAGCTTCACAAAAGGACCACACGAGCCGATACCGACACTGCCGATCTGCGATGGCTGGATGCCTGCATGCTGGCAGGCGCGATCCAGCATGGACAGCACTTGCTCACCCAAGGCTCTCACGGTGCCAGTCTTGACCGTCGGCTCGGTAATGCGCACCAGCAGACTGTCGATGGTGGCAATGATAACGGCCATCTTGGTGCCGCCTATGTCCACACCGGCGATATACTGAGATTGCATATCAATACACCTCATCCCAGGGCTTGCTCAACCGGGCAGCGCATTGCACCAGGCCCACCATGCTGTAGGTTTGCGGAAAGTTGCCCCATAACTCGCCATTTTCCGTAGACACATCTTCCGACAACAAACCCAGGTGATTACGCTTGTCCAGCACCTTCTGGAACAATTCTCGGGCGCGATCTTTTTTGCCAACGTAAGCCAGCGCGAGTATCCACCACAGCGTACATACCAGGAATGCACTCTCCGGTTTTCCGAAATCGTCTTCCTCGTCGTAACGCAGCAGAAAATCTCCGCGCCGCAGATGTCGCTCTACAGTATCTATGGTGCTGTGAAGACGCGGGTCATCCGGCTTCAGGAACTGGAACTCGGTCATCATGAGCAGGCTGGCATCAAGTTTTTCGCCACCGAAGGTAGAAACAAAACTCCCCATCTCCGCATTCCATGCAGAGGCACAGATTTCATCGTGAATACGGCGTGCCTGGGAAGCCCATACTTCCGCACGATCCCAAAGCTTCAATTGACGCGATATGCTGGCCAGGCGATCGCAGGCAGCCCAGCACATGAGGCTGGAGAAAGTATGGACCCGCTTGGAACCGCGCAACTCCCATATGCCGGCATCCGGCACATTGTAGTTGCGCACGGCCTTCTCACCCAGTCGCTCCAGATCGTGAAACATGTGCAGGCCGGCAGGACGCTCTAGGCGCGTGTCGAAGAAGGCATGGGTCGCAGCCAGTACGCCGGAGCCCCATACGTCATTCTGTACCTGGTGATACGCCGAATTGCCTATGCGCACCGGCCCCATGCCGCGATACCCACTGAGCGCAGGCGCAATGACTTCTTCCAGCACCACCTCGCGGCGTATCCCGTACACCGGCTGCAAGGGCTCATCGCGCGTATCGGCGATGATGTTCAGGATGTAATCCAGATAGCGCTCCATGGTGCTGGTCGCACCCAGGCGATTCAGTGCATTCACCACGAAGTAGGCATCACGCAGCCAGCAGAACCGGTAATCCCAGTTACGTCCGCTATGCGGCGCCTCCGGTATCGAGGTAGTGACTGCTGCAACGATGGCGCCGGTATCATCGAAGGCATTCAGCTTCAGGGTAATAGCGGCACGAATCACGGTCTCCTGCCATTCGAAAGGAACGGCGAGGTTGCGTACCCAGCGATGCCAGTAATTCCGTGTCTGCTCATGAAATGAGCGACCGATTTCTTGCGGAGAGCCATTGACGGTTTCATCCGGCCCCATCAGCAGTGTGATGCAGTCCTCCAGGTAAAATGGCTTGCCATCGGTGATGGCGCTGATCGAGGCATCGGTAGTAACACGCATGGCCTGCAGGGAACCGATATAGGAAACATGATGCGTACCGGTGCGAACCTCAGCGGGACGCGCACCGTAATCGATGGCAGGACTGATACTCAGTGCCACGCGGGGCCGGCCTGCGATCCGCTTGATGATGCGTACCAGCATGGATGGCGAAAACAGGCGGCCATGCATGTAGAAGCGCGGGGCAAAATCGCAGACTTCTATGACGTTGCCGCTGTCGTCAGCCAGGCGCGTCAACAGGATGGCAGAGTTGCGCTCATAAGCCTGCTCCACCAGCTTTGCGCCTTCGAACTGCACCCCGATCATGCCGAAAGGCTTTTCCCCGGATTCCGGCTGCAGCAAGGAACAGCAGATCGGATCGCTGTCGAAATAGGGATAACACCACCAGACGATCTCTGCATTCCGGTCTATCAGCGCATTGACACGCGAGTTGCCTATCAGCCCCAGGTCGAGTGTCTTCATGATCTGCCCTCTGCATGTTCGATCATGCAATGACCTTCATTCTGGCACGCCGCAGGCGGCTAATCAGGTCATCCAGCAATAAGCCGATGTCTTGCGGACCGTGAAGATACCATTCTGCGGCACTGTGCGGCGATGCTTCCACGCGCACCGAAAGAATGTCGGAATGACGAAGCCTGAATACGTCTTCATCCGTCACATCGTCTCCCACATAAATTGCGCTGCTTGCACCGCTTATCTGCAGCAGCTTCTTCATGGCACTCCCCTTATCCTCGGCACCAGGAGGCAGCAGGTTGAATACGAATTTCCCTGCCATCACCCGCGCATCCGGCAGCAAGGTGGCGAACAGTTGCGCCAGCTGTGTTTCACAACGTTGCGGATCACGCGTATGGCGATAATGCACCGAAAGGGAATACTGCTTGTTTTCAAGATGGATGCCGCGATCGAATTGCGCATTCTCGCGAAACACGGCGTTGAGCATGCGTTCCCAGCGCAAACACAGCTCGCGATACTGCTTGCTGCGCTCCTCCCACCCCGGCAAACCTTCTATGCCATGATTGCCTAATACATAACGCGGCTCGAACCCCAGTCTCGCCCGTATATCCGGCAAAGAACGCCCGGTGAGTATGGCCACCGTCGTATGGCGCGACAGTTCCCGCAGGCGCTGCCTGATGGGCTCTGGAAGATAAGCCTGATCCGGTTGCGGCACGATGGACACGAGCGTGCCATCAAAGTCGAAAACGCACAGCATGTGCTCATGCACAACCTGCTCCAGGCGCTGCCTGCCTGCTTCAGAAAAGAGAAATTCCATGCCTACCCTCCCTGACGCAAGGACTTGCGACTATGTGAACGAATTTTTTCCATGGTCCGCTGCCGGCGCCGCAAACGTGCTGCATCCAGCAGCATGCGCGCAGCCCAGCGATAAATATTGAAGTCCTGAACCAGTGCACGCAAACTTCGCATACGTTCGCGCTGCTCCACTTCGGGCATGGTCAAGGCACGATAAAGGGCTTCTGCACCTTGTTCTATATAGTAGGGATTCACAATCAGTGCTTCATGCAATTCCCGTGCCGCACCGGTGAACTGGCTAAGAATAAGAACACCCCTCTCATCGTCACGTGCCGCAATAAACTCTTTCGCAACCAGATTCATGCCGTCATGCAGACTGGTCACCACGCACACGTCGCAAGCCCGGTAATAGCGCCATACTTGCTCCGCTTCATGATGCTCCAACTTCAGCAGGATGGGAAGATAACGGCCACTACCAAAACGGCGATTGATGCGCTGCTCCAGTTGGCGCACCCGCGCCTCGAAATTCTGGTACTCATCCAGCGATGAACGGCTGGGGGCTGCAATCTGCACCAGACTGAACTGCCCGACCAGATTGGGCTGCATTTCCAGCAAACGCTCTACCGCCTGGAAACGCTCTATGATGCCCTTCGTATAATCCAGCCTGTCTACCCCCAGGGCCAGCAAGTGATTTTCCGACAAGCCCAGTTCTTTCCTGATTTCGGCACGGCATTGCGCCACGCTGGGCTGATTGGCGTCGGGCTCCGGCCAGGCGATGGAAATCGGATAAGGTTCGACCTGCGTTAGTTCACCGTTGTAGGAAATGGTGGAGGCTTCGTGCTCGATGCGCGCTTCCAGATAACGATCCACCGTTTCAAGAAAATTCTTGCAGTGAAACGGCGTGTGAAAACCCAATATAGTGCTACCCAGCAGGCCTTCCAGGATTTCCTCGCGCCAAGGGCAAATCCCGAAGGACTCCGGGTTAGGCCAGGGAATATGCCAGAACGTGATAATGGTCGCCTTGGGCAGCGCTTCGCGTACCATGCGCGGCAGCAATGCAAAATGATAATCCTGCACCAGAACGACCGGATCGTCGCTGTGCGCTTCCTTGATCACCGCATCGGCAAATCGCTGGTTGACTTCGACATAGTAATCCCAGTCCGAAGAGCGGAACACGGGACGCACATGGGCAATATGGCACAGAGGCCACAACCCCTCGTTGGCAAAGCCGTAGTAATACCCCTGCTCCTCCTCCTTGGATAACCACACACGACGCAGCGTATAAGCCGGCTTGCTAGGTGGCACAGCCACCCTGTCGTTGGCGTCCACCGTTTCGCGATCCGCCGATCCGGCACCATGGGCAATCCAGGTACCGGAACAAGCGCGCATTACGGGCTCCACCGCAGTCACCAGTCCGCTGGCCGGACGCCTGACCTCGATGCCCTTGCCGGTATGGGTATGGATATAGGGTTCGCGATTCGATACGACGAGTACCTGGTCGCCAGCAAGCTCGTCATGCAACAGAGAACGCAAGCGCGACGGCGACCATGGCTGGGCGCCACTTTCCTGTCCCCTGCGCTCCCCCTTGTATTCATTCAGCAGCACCCGTAAATCGCCCGCCAGCGGATGAACTTCAGGCGCGCTGCCCGAAGCAGCCGAGCGCGGGCCCAATTCGCGCCGCAACAGGGTTCTGACGGAGTGCGTCCAGTCACGCCAGCTCCAGTGTGCGACAGCGATCGTAATCAGCGACACGGCAATCAACAGCGCAGAGAACAGCCAGAAGATGTATTTGCGCGTGTCCTCGCTACGATGCTGAATAAAACTCATGTCATGCACCAGTATCAGCGTTCCCAGCTTGGCCTCGTTCGAATAGAGCGCACTGGCTGTGACATGCACCGGGCCACGCGGCAGTTCGACCATGGATTGCCGGAAGGCGGTATTGGGCAGTGGCTGGGGACAGCCCAGCGACATGGGATAGGTATTGGTCCGGTATCGCACGGTGTCGTTCACATCGCAGAACGCGAGGGCGTAAAGCCGGTTGTCCTGGATTGAACGATCGAATATCTGCTCGATCTTTTTGCTCGATCCTTCGGGTATGTATTCCAGCAGCGGCTCATGCATGGCGGCTGCGAGCATCTGCGCACGCGTATCCAGATCGCGGATAAACCAGCGCAAGGTAATGTTCTCTACCATCGGCACCAGCGCATAAGCGAACAGTCCCAGTACCAGTGCCAGAGGAATGATGAATCGGAGAGAGATACGGAATAGTCGAGACAGCATGTTTTCCCAGCCTTAAAGCACTCAGCACCGAACTTCCACCGCAGAACGGAAAGCCCGGCATCTCCTCCGAAGACATGAAGCGGAAACAATGCAGCCGCAAATCCTACTCAGTGCAACATCCCTATTGCAGAGGACGTTTCTGCGGAATAAGTAAAATAAAACCAATGGCGCTTCCTTTTGCATACTCCTTGTTGCATGCAGCGCGCTTATTCGCACCGCATACAACGATATAGACTGCGCATATTTGCCGGCATTCCATGCTTTTTCTTAGCGGCCGACAAAGACAGGCTTTCCCCTTTATGCAGGAGCCGGATCCGGTGCGGCTTCTACTTTGCCATACCCGATAAGCCGCGATGTGATCTGCTTGAAAGAAGAACTTTTTAACGGGCCTCTTACTCCTTAGGAGGAGGAAAGAACAAGACGTTCATTCATCGCTTCGGCAAGGAGAAACGATATGGTGCTAGGCAGCAACGAAAGCTTATTGAGGGGAATCAACTTTGCTGCACTCGTGGGGGAGGGAGTCGACCAAAACAGCCTGGAACGTTCCATCCATGCACTCGAAGAAGTCGGCGCTACTGTCCGTCTTGTCTCAATGAGGCGTGGAGCCTTGAGGGGACCAGGCCGGGAACAGTCCGCAAACGGGCTGCAGGTCCACCTGAGTTTTGATGAGGCGGATCCGCTGGAATTCTCGGGCGCGCTCGTTCCGGCAGGTGAACGCCATGCCGAAGTGTTACGAAAAAATCCGGCGGTACGGGAATTCATTATCGAGATCGCTGATGCTGCAAAACCCATTGCAGCCTGTGCTGAAGGTATCGTCCTGCTGCTGGATACCGGCTTGCTGCAGGATCGGGCCGTAGCAGCGCCGGAAAAATTCAAGGGCAGCCTTGCGCAAGCCGGTGCAAAATGGAGTGAGAAAAACGTGGAAGCCGACGGTTTGCTGGTTACCGCTGCCAGCACAGCGTCGTCGGACGAGTTGATACAGACCTTGCTTGAAGTGACAGCCAACCATGTGAAGCAGCATGTCAAAGGCACACTGGATGAAAAGGCGAGCATAGGTCCCAGCAGTTAGCCGCCTGTAACCGCTGCCGGTTTCCCCCCTTGTCCGTCCGTTGTCGACTGATTTAAGCGCCTGATGCCGCTGTAATTAATTCGCTCTTGCGCATGCACAACCCCGGCTTCTCGTGTTATCGTCTCCACCCGGTTCCCTGCCTGACATCCTCGGGATGCTCAGGTTTTTTTTCAGTTTCCAGAGATCCGGTTGATGTCTATGAAAAATTCACTCGAGCATGCTCGCAAGGCGCGGGCACTGCTTGCCCACTCCGAGCTGGTTGTCAGCGAAGCTGAAGTCCAGGCGGCGGTAGAAAAAGTTGCCACTCAATTAAATCGTCGTTTCGATAACGAAGAAGAACAGAACTTTCCCCTGGTGCTCAGCGTCATGGGCGGAGCGGTCATCTTTACGGGACAACTGTTGCCGCGCCTGACCTTTCCGCTGGAATTCGACTACATCCACGTAACCCGTTATGGCCGCGAAGACAAAGGCGGAACCGTAGAATGGAAAGTAGAGCCGCGAGCAGAGCTACTGGGACGCACCGTCGTCGTACTGGACGACATCCTTGATGAAGGCGAGACGCTGGCCCACGTCAAGAACCGTTTGCTGGCCATGGGTGCCAAGGAAGTCATCCTTGCCATTTTTGCCGACAAGGATATAGGCAAAACCAAGCCTGTAACCCCCGATTATGTCGGTGTCATCCTACCTAACCGGTTTGTGGTGGGATTCGGCATGGATGCCTATGGCTATTGGCGCAATCTCCCTGCAATCTGGGCCATCAAGCCGCCTGACGAAGATTAATGATCCTTGTGCGGGGCATTGCCGCGCAGGGACGTGTCCGATTCCGCTCTCTGCCGTTCGGCATAAGCACCGCGCAGGTCTGTGTCCACCAGTCCGTTTTCCAGATCTTTATAGGCTTGCTGCATATCCTCATGCGGAACGCTGGACTGCTGGCTATCGGAGGACTCATCCCGTTCATTCGGCTGGCGTGGTGTCGCGTCCTTTATCACCGGTTTAGCAGTCTTGATCTGAAAGGGCTTTCCATCGGTTTCCATGGCTTCCTCCTGAGTCGTTTGCCTTGATGGCATGAATAAAGGTTAGAAGACAGGAAAGCCGGGAAATTCCCGCACCGGAGTTTTCTTTTCTCAAAGGACGTTCTTGCTGTCAGACATTGCGCATGCATTCACAGCCGGATGATGCCGCGCTGTAATGCGTGGTGCAGCACCACCCCGACGACAAAGCCAATGCCGATATTCCACATCCCGAAAGCAGCCGTGACCAGCATGACGAAATTTTCCTTCTTGCCAAATCCCTTGGCAGCGCAAGTCCCCAGCGCCAGCTGCGCCCCCGTAATGAACAGGATCACGCCCAGTACCGGCATCGGGAACATCTTCAGTATCACATGCACCGAATCGCCCATCAGCAAGGCCATACCCACCAGCAGGCTGCCGAGGATGATCAGTGCACCGCCGGTACGCGCACCGAATGCCACATGCCCGGCCATGCCGCCTGCCCCATGACACATGGGCACGCCTCCCACCATGGGGCCCAGCAGATTCATGATGCCGGTGGAAATTGATACTCCCTTTTCCGATAGGGGACGATCCGGGAACAGACGGTTATTTTCTTCCTTGACGGCGATGATGGCATTGCTCAGTGTGAGCGGTACTTGCGGCAATGCAACGAAAAATGCGCCCAGCAGGAATTCTTTCCATCCCAGCGCACCCAGCGCCCAGGATGGCCATTGCAAGGTCAGCTCAATCGCTGCCAGCTCCTGCAGCAGCGCCGGCGATTGCGCCACGGCCGTTGCTGCGCCGAACAATAGCAG
>JAEZLB010000154.1 GCA_023435945.1 Pseudomonadota bacterium
CGATATGGTCGAGGTGCGCAATGCCGTCGACCAGGCCACCAAGGAAATTTCCACCCGTTTCGACTTCAAGGGAACTGATGCCCGCATCGAACAGAAAGAACGGGAACTGACGGCCTATGCCGATTCCGATTTCCAGCTCACCCAGGTACGTGAAGTCCTGACCAGCAAGATGACCAAGCGTAATGTCGATGTGCGTTTTCTCGACCTGGGCAAGATAGAGAAAATCGGCGGCGACAAGGTCAAGCAAGTCATCAAGGTCAGGAATGGCATCGAAACCGAAGCTGCCAAGAAGATCGTGAAAATTATCAAAGACAGCAAGATGAAACTGCAGGCCAGCATACAGGGCGATGCCGTGCGCGTTACAGGCGCTAAGCGCGACGACCTGCAGGCAGCGATGGCCTTGCTGCGCAAGGAAGTATCGGATCTGCCACTGGCCTTTAATAATTTCCGCGACTGATCTGCCCGCAAATCTGCCCGCAATGAATGTTTGCGCCTCATGACAGAGGCGCAACAACGCAGTGCAAATCGTAAACTGCCTGAGTGAGCAGCTCTCGATACAGGAAGCAATGCTTTATAAACGCAGGCGAGCCTGCTCGACACTGTTCAGGGGCAGGCTCGCCGGACTGCGTGCGTTGCAAAGGACGCGTCACACAGACACTGGCCAGCATCAGAACTCAAGGGGAGACATATGCGTACACTGGCACTGCTCACATCGCTCTGCTTACTGAGCGCACCAGCCCGAGCGCTGGATATCACTGTGGTTGGCATCTTTCCGGGCAAGGCTGTGCTTATCGTGGACGGAGCATCGCCCAAGACCTATTCGGCAGGCGACAAGATCAGTGAAAAGGCCACGCTAATCTCCACCGACAGTTCATCCGCTACTTTCCTGATACAGGGCAAACGCGAAACCATCAGCATGGGCCAGCATGTGGCCCGAAGTTCCGCCTCCGGCAAACCCGCAGTCAGCCTGCAGGCAGACGAACTCGGCCATTTCAAGACCATGGGCCACATCAACGGCCGCAGCATCAACATGATGGTCGATACCGGCGCCAGCATGATTTCCCTCTCTGCCGCGGAGGCGACTCGCATGGGGATTCCCTATAAACAAGGAAAACGGGGAAGGTTCAGCACGGCAAACGGTACCGTTACCGCTTATATGATCAAGCTGGACTCTGTAAAGGTCGGCGATATCGAACTTCATCAGATCGATGCGGCGGTCCATGATGCGGCCATGCCTTACGCTCTCTTAGGCATGTCCTTTCTTAACCGTACCGATATGCGGCGTGAGGGTGATCGCATGACGCTTACCAAGCGCTACTGACGTTGGTGTGCTGCGTCAGCGGATGAAGACCCATACGCCAAACACCTCGATGAAATGCAATAGCGCGGGTTTTCTTCTGAAGCTGTTCCGAGGTGCCGCTCAAAACAAAAAACGCTGCCGAAGCAGCGTTTTGTTTATTGCATCTTAATCGTCGCTCTGCGAATTCACCTTGCGACGTTCACGCACTGCAGCTGCCAGATCTTCCAGCAAACCCAGGCTATCTTCCCAGCACAGGCAACCATCGGTAATCGACTGGCCATAGACCAGTTCCTTGCCCGGCACCAGATCCTGGCGACCACCTACCAGGTGCGATTCGACCATGACGCCAACAATACGGGTATCGCCTCCTGCAACCTGACTGCCGATTTCCGCACACACCCCCACCTGGTTCTCCGGCTTCTTGCTGCTGTTCGCGTGCGAAGTATCAATCATCAGGCGCGCTGCCAGACCGCTATTCGCGATTTCCTTGCAGGCTGCCTCCACGCTGACGGCATCGTAATTCGGGGTTTTACCGCCGCGCAGGATGATGTGGCAATCTTCGTTACCACTGGTGGAAACAATCGCCGAATAACCGCCCTTGGTCACAGACAGGAAGTGGTGTGGCTGCGATGCCGCCTTAATGGCATCGATCGCGATCTTCACATTGCCATCCGTACCGTTCTTGAAGCCTACCGGGCAGGACAGGCCGGACGCGAGTTCGCGGTGTACTTGCGACTCTGTAGTGCGCGCACCGATAGCGCCCCAGCTGATCAGGTCGGCCACGTATTGCGGGCTAATCACGTCCAGGAATTCTGTACCAGCCGGCAGGCCCAGATCGTTGATATTCACCAGCAATTCGCGCGCGATGCGCAAACCCTCGTTGATGCGGAAGCTGTTATCCATGTAAGGATCGTTGATCAAACCCTTCCAGCCCACCGTGGTGCGCGGTTTCTCAAAATACACCCGCATCACAATTTCAAGATCGTCCTTGTAGCGGTCGCGCTCCTTGAGCAGGCGGTTCGCATATTCCATTGCTGCCTTGGTATCGTGAATCGAGCAGGGGCCAATCACTACCATCAGGCGGTCGTCCTGGCCATGCAGGATGCGATGCAGCGCGATACGCGCATTCGCCACGGTATTTTCGGCCTTTTCGGTGACCGGAAATTCGCGGATCAAATGCGAAGGAGGTGCCAGTTCTTTCATTTCTCTTATTCGTAGATCGTCGGTGCGCGGCATGGTTTTCTCCAGGATTGCTGCAAAAACGAAAAAACCGCCATCGCTGGCGGTTTAATCAGAAATTCGGTCTATCTCGTTTGTCGTTACTGCGTGAGTTTACCGCTTTTCCACCGCCACTAGGCTGGAATAGCTAAAGTAAAACCAGAAGTAAAAACGGACAAAAGACATAAACCAAGCTAAGTCAGGTTAATACGTAGCAGCAATAGTGCTACAAATCTGCGTCGTTGGCAAGGCTAACTTCAAAAAGCAGCCCTGCCTGTTACCATCCTGTCACGCCGTACCGCCAACCGTGACGCCATCCAGTCGCAGCGTCGGCTGCCCCACGCCCACCGGCACACTCTGGCCTTCCTTACCGCAGACACCCACGCCGGAATCCAGTCGCATATCGTTGCCTATCATGCTGATGCGGTTCATCACTTCCGGGCCGTTGCCGATCAGCGTCGCGCCCTTGACGGGGTATGCGATCTTGCCATTTTCAATCACATAAGCTTCGCTGGCCGAAAAGACAAACTTACCATTCGTAATATCGACCTGACCGCCCCCAAAATTCACGGCATACAGGCCGTTCTTCACGGACCCCAGGATTTCCTGCGGGTCCTTGTCGCCATTGAGCATGTAGGTATTGGTCATGCGCGGCATTGGCAGATGCGCGTAGGATTCGCGGCGGGCATTGCCGGTCACGGCCATCTTCATCAGGCGTGCATTCAAGGTGTCCTGGATATAGCCCTTGAGAATGCCGTCTTCAATCAGGGTCGTGCAGTTGGTCGGGTTGCCTTCATCGTCGATATTCAGGGAACCACGGCGATCTGCCAGCGTGCCATCATCCACTACCGTCACCCCCTTGGCCGCCACGCGTTCCCCGATGCGGCCCGAGAACATGCTGGACCCTTTGCGGTTGAAGTCGCCTTCCAGTCCATGTCCCACGGCTTCGTGCAGCAATACACCAGGCCAGCCGGGGCCGAGTACCACCGTCATCGGACCGGCCGGTGCCGGACGCGCATCCAGATTGACAAGCGCCGATGCCACTGCGTCGGTCGCATACTGGTCCAGCATCTCGTCGGTGAAATAACCATAGCTGTAACGACCGCCACCACCGGAGCTGCCCACTTCACGCCGCCCATTCTGCTCTGCGATCACGGTCAAGGACAAGCGCACCAGGGGGCGAATATCCGCTGCCAGCACACCGTCACTACGCACCACCAGCACGACATCGTATTCGCCTGCCAGGCCAGCCATGACCTGGACTACCCGAGGATCTTTTGCGCGCGCCAGGCGCTCGACCTTTTCCAGCAAACGCACTTTTTCAGTCGCATCCAGGGACACCAGCGGATCGTTGGGCAGATACAGATCGCGTCCACCGGCATGCTGAATGCTGGCCGCCACTTTCACACGGCCCGCACCCTGGCGGGCAATGGTACGAGTGGCGGTTGCCGCTTCCAGCAAGGCACGCTCGGATATTTCATCCGAATACGAGAACGCAGTCTTGTCGCCGGAGACAGCACGAACGCCTACACCCTGATCGATAGAGAAGTTGCCGGTCTTGACGATGCCCTCTTCCAGGCTCCAGCCTTCACTCTTGGTGAACTGAAAATAAAGATCGGCATAATCGACGCGGTAGGTAAACATCTGTCCCAGCACATTTAGCAATTTGCTCTCATCCAATCCGAAAGGAGTGAGCAAAATTTCACGTGCGGCTGACAACGCCTGCAGATTCGGTTCAAAAGGTTTCATTGATGCCTATTCCAATAGGGATACAACTTTATTCAATAAAGCCCAGGCTCACGCCTATAGCTTACGGTGTTTCAGGGCCGGCAAAGCTGCCCGCACTTCTTCCAGACGTGTTCTTTCCACTTCACCGATGACAAGACCTTCACCTTCCGGCAACACTGCCTTGATCTCGCCCCAGGGATCAATCAGCATGCTATGGCCCCAGGTGCGTCGTCCATTAACGTGTTTTCCGCCTTGCGCCGCAGCCAGCACATAACACTGGTTTTCGATGGCACGAGCCCGCAACAGGACTTCCCAGTGTGCCCTGCCTGTCGTATAGGTAAAGGCTGCCGGCACCACTATCAAGGTGCAATCGCCCATCGCGCGATACAACTCGGGAAAACGCAGGTCATAACACACTGACAGACCGACCTTACCGAAACTGGTTTCCGCGACGCTGACAGTTTCTCCGGCGACAATGGTGCGCGATTCGTCATAGACTTCATCACCTTTCACGAAACCGAACAAGTGGATCTTGTCGTAACGCGAAACACGCTCACCATTCGGCTGATACACGAGCGTGGTATTTAAAACCTTGCCCGTTTCCGACGATACCAGCGGCAAAGTTCCACCGATGAGCCATATGCCCAGCTCAAGCGCTGTATCGGCCATGGCGGCCTGTATTGGGCCATGATCCAGGTGCTCTGCATGACGCAACTTGTCTTCTTCACGCAGGCCCATCACTGCCCAGTACTCCGGCAACAGGATCAGCTTTGCTCCTTGTTGTGCAGCTTGTCGCGCATAGTGACGCATGGCAGCAATGTTCTCCTCCGGAATAGGAGTGGAAACCATTTGTATGGCAGCAACATGGAAGCGATCAGGAATCACCGTTGTCATTATCTCCTGCAAGTAGGGATTTATCTGGGGCAGCGACACCATTAGCGGACTTACGCTCTGCCTTATGAACCGCAGGGTCATTCCACGGGCCGGTGATTTCGTATTCTACCGTGAATGCACGACGCAACGGATCGCTCAGGAATAACTGGGCCAGAAAAGAGCCCAATCCGATGACAGGATTGGCGACCAACCCATAAACAACCGATGCGCCGCCTGCATTAATTTCCGG
>JAEZLB010000155.1 GCA_023435945.1 Pseudomonadota bacterium
GACGATCACTGCGGCCGAATTTCAAACCCATGACTATTACCAGAATATCGGCCCCCTGTTTGCCGACCCGCTGGCACGTCAGCTCTATGCGGAAATCGCTTCCATAGAGGAACAGCACGTCACCCAATACGAGTCACTGCTGGATCCTGATGAAACTTGGCTGGAACAGTGGTTGCTGCATGAAGCGAACGAGGTCTACAACTATTACAGCTGCGTGCAGCAGGAAACCGATCCTCGCATCAAGGCTATCTGGGAACGTTTCCTCGATTATGAGCTGGGACATTTCCATTACGTGTGCGAGCTGTTCAAGCAGTATGAAAGACGTGACCCGGCAGAAGTTTTCCCGGGCGAACTCCCTGAACCGATTGCTTTTGCCAGCCAGCGTGATTTCGTTCGCAAGATCCTGCTGCAGGAAGTCGATTTGCGTGCGAACGGCACACAGTTCGTTCCGCTGGACCAGGATAGCCAGGCATCGATTGCTTATCGCAATCACCTGAATTCGGAAGGATCGCCGACAGAAATAGTCGCCGCTGGTTATATCTGGGCGCCGGGTACCGAACTTGCCCGCAAGGCTGGTCTCCCTATGTGAACACTGCACTATTCTCGACAGGAGCAAGAAATATGAAAGAAGCACAGATGGGTAAAAACCGGACCGGTGTCCAGATGTCCCCCATGGATACCAAGGCCATGCAATCGATACCGCACAAGGAAGGTCATCCGGCTTCAGGAGATGAAGCGATGGCTGCAGAAATGCGGGCTAGCTATATCGCAGAGAGCGACATGGTCGGCTCAGTACCCATACCGGGCACCATGAAGGGTGCACTGAAAACGGGCGCTTCCATGCTGACCGGCAATGATGCCCAGCTTTTCATGGACAAGCTGGGAGAACGCCTGGCTTTCGAACGAAGCGGCACACGTCTGTATGAAGCACTGATGGTCAAGCTGGAAGCGCTGGGCGATACCGGCAGCGTAAACTCGGCGGAGTTACGGCACATCCGCGATGAAGAACTGAGACATTTCCTGCTGGTACACAAGGCGATAGAAACGCTGGGGGGAGATCCCACTTCACAAACTCCCTGCGCTGACGTCACGGGTGTAGAGTCCATAGGATTGATGCAGGTGGTAACCGACCCGCGCACCACCCTCGCTCAGTCGCTGCATGCGATACTGGTCGCTGAGATGACGGATAACAATGGCTGGGAAATGCTGATTGCAATGGCCAGAGATCAGGGCCATGAGCAGATGGCCAATGACTTCACTGCGGCACTGGAACACGAGCGTGAACACCTGCAAAAGGTACAGCAATGGTTTGAAGAAGCCACCCTGGGCAGAGCCCGGCGCGATACAAGCCAGCAACTGCATTAAAGCCGAAAGCTGAGTGCAAAACAGAGGCGAGCTGGGAAAGCCCGCCTCTGTTTTCAGGCGGCCAACTTCAGTTGTGTAGCTTGGGATGACAGGAAAATATCTGCTTCCGTCTCTCCCTGTATGACTGGCAGAATTGCTCCGTCCTGCTCGTTGCCCATCTCATCCACGGGTATCCTGAACAACTCCACCCGCTCGGCCAGATTTTTCGCCTGCTCTTCCATGGCCTGTGATACGGCAGCAGCTTCCTCTACCAGTGCCGCATTCTGTTGCGTGCCCTGCTCCATCTGGCTGATAGCCTGATTCACCTGTTCAATGCGCTGACTCTGTTCCTGGCTGGCCATAGCAATATCATTCATGATGGCGGTCACCTTGCTCACACTTCCCACAATATCCTGCATGGTCATGCCAGCCCTGCCGACCAGGTCGCTGCCTTTCTCCACCTTGTCCAGCGAGTCTGTAATCAGAACCTTGATTTCCTTTGCTGCAGTGGCACAGTGTCCGGCAAGACTGCGCACCGCGGTTGCAACTACTGCAAATCCGCGTCCTTGCTCACCGGCCCGCGCTGCTTCGACCGCAGCATTGAGTGCCTGGATACTGGCCTGGAAAGCGATGCTGTCAATCACGCGCAAAATATCGGCCATGCACTTGGCTGACGAAGTAATTTCTTCCATGGTGTGGACCACGTTGGTTACTGCATCGCCACCTTTCGCCGCCACTTCCGAGGCTTCCATCGCCAGTATGCTGGCCTGTTGGGCGCTATCTGCATTACGCGCAACAGGCAAAGTGATTTCACTCATGTTGACAGCAATCTTTCAATGCATCAGCCTGATACTCGGTACGTGACGATAAATCCTGATTGCCCGCCGCGATCTGCGTGGATACCTGAATTATGATGGCGCTTCCTTCACGCATCCGGGGTACGATGCCTGCCAGGCTTGCGCTCCTGTGATTCAGCGCGTCAATCAGATCGCCGATCTCATCCTTGCGGTTGTTATCCAGGCTTTGCGTCAAATTGCTGTTTGCCACCTCGACAGAGAACCGTTTTGCGGTCCGCAAGGGGAGAGACCTATGCTGCGTACCAGGCGCCATGCCACTTTGATTCCAGCGGCTTCCGGGGTGCTATCGGCTAGTGATCGGTGTGGTTATTCATTCCGGCATCTGCCCGATGCCGGCGGCCTCGCACAACTGGATGAAACACTTCCCATATCGATTCGCGCAATTTTCTGCAATAGATTGACGTGTTTCGTCTGAAAAAGCCAAAGCCTGCATGAGTGCAGAGTGAAGTATTGCCGGTGGCGCTACTGCAACCAGGTCGCTGCGATCCCAGCTTGCAGCATACGCCGCCTGTTTTCCCGCTCCCGCCAGTAAATCGGCTTGCACCAGATTCACGCGGGGCAAGCCATAAGACATCGCAACAATGCGTCCATGAAGACTGCTTCCACAATAGGCGCGACTGCTTGCAATCAAGGCGCAGATATCCCATAGATAGGCCGACTGAAAAACGCGCACATCATCGCGGGAGAAGTGAATTGCAAGGCGCTCATAAACTTCCTGCTCATCGTGCCAGGGAGCGAGGCCGGCGCGAAACAGCACGATGCCCAATCCGGTTTCAAGACTTATTCTTCGCAGTTGGTCTTCTAGAATATCCAGCGTTGCGTCATCGCCGAAATCAGCACTGCACTGCACTGCGACATACCCTTGCGGGAACACGGCTCGTACCGATGCCACATCGCCCTGCGTCGCCCTGCCGGCAATCTGCAAGCCGCACACTCTCCTTGTCAGCGCTGCGGGATCGGGCATCAGCAAAGCCGGTACGCCTGCTTGCTGGAGATGTGACAGGCTGATCTTGTCGCGCACTCCTACAAAGTCGGCGCCATGAAGTTTTGCCGTCACCTCATCGAGAAACTTCTCGGACTTGATGTCAAGATCGACACCACCCACCGCGTTGTACAGTATTCGAGTGCCTTGGGGGAAATACGCCGCGTTTGCCAAATATGGGGCACCATCGCCGATGTGCAGATAGTTGGCTGCCCAGGCATCTTGCCTGTCAGCCTGTCCGTGAAGACGATCTATCACTGTCTGAGCAAACACATGAGGCTGCAGCATGATGGCCGCCTCCCAGGCGTTGCACGTAAGGAGCTCGCCGCCCGCATGAAGCACTATAGGAGCCGGTCCCTGCCAACTACGCAGCACAGTCGGCAGCGCACGCACTCTGTGCCCGCCCCATTGACGCAGGTCGCGCTCAACCAGCCCGGCGAAAATCAACGGCTGGCCGGGCAGCAGAGCCGATACGATATGAGGGAACAGAAGATCGCCGAAATTATGGCGATCGAATGCGCCGAAAACGATGACGGGAGTAGCAGGAAATCTATCCACAATCTCCTCGGCGCATCAGATAAGCGCCTCCCTATTGGACAGGAAGGCGCATTGGCGAACTACATCAGGCAGTCGCCACCGATTTTTCTTCGGTGGGTGCAGAGGTTCTGATCAGGTAATCGAAGGCGGAGAGTGCGGCAATGGAACCGGCGCCCATGGCCACGATGATCTGCTTGTACGGCACCGTGGTCGCATCGCCTGCGGCAAACACCCCCGGCACATCGGT
>JAEZLB010000167.1 GCA_023435945.1 Pseudomonadota bacterium
CTGACAGCCTGTCCCAGCAAGACCAACAGCAAGGCGAAGACGGACAGCGCCCCCAGAGGGTTGTGGCCGGGAAATTTCGCTTCCGAATCGCGCAGGTAGGCGATCAAGGTGGCGGGGGAATAAAAGAAACTGGAGAACCTCGCATAACGCGAGCCGACCAATCCCCAGAGCAAGCGAAAAACAAGCAGCGCCAGCACGGCATAACCGATGCGGAAATGCCAGACCATGGCATTTCCGCCTATATTTTCCGTAATGATGGCACCTGTGATCAGCGCTGCCAGCAGCCAGTGGAACAGCCGGAGCGGCAAGTCCCAGATACGCACTTTCTTCATCTCATCGCCTCCCGACCTTCCGCGACTCGGCAAACAAGAAAGCCTTACACCACCGCGCCGTCGTGTTCATCCTTGGGCTTGACCGGCACGATCATGTCTTCGCGCGTAATGCCCAGCCACATGGCCACTGCTGAACCGACGAACACCGAAGAGTAAATGCCGAACAGGATACCGATAGTCAGCGCCAGCGAGAAATAGAACAGGGTCGGGCCACCGAAAATCAGCATGGAGATCACCATGATTTCAGTCGAGCCGTGGGTAATGATGGTGCGCGAAATCGTGCTGGTGATCGCATGATCGATCACTTGCGGCGTGTTCAGGTGATTGAAGCGCCGGTCGCGGAACGTTTCGCGCACGCGGTCGAACACCACCACCGATTCATTCACCGAATAACCCAGTACCGCCAGCGTTGCAGCCAGCACCGTCAGCGAAAATTCCCACTGGAAGAAAGCGAAGCAGCCCAGGATGATCACCACGTCATGCAGGTTGGCAATGATACTGGCGACCGCAAACTTCCATTCGAAGCGGAACCACAGGTACAGCATGATGCCCACGATCACCATCAGCAAGGCCATCACACCATCGTGCGCCAGCTCCTCGCCCACCTGAGGCCCGACAAATTCCACGCGTTTCAATTGCACGGGCTCTGCACCCGCCGCATCGATACAGGCATCACGCGTGCGCGGCTCACCGTTGGGACCGGTATCCTGCAACTGCCGATAGGTACCCTCTTCAGCCTTGCACATGGCGCCGAACACATTCTGCGACACCTGCGCACTGTTCGTACCTTCTCTCAGCGGCAGGCGGATCAGCACGTCCTGCGCAGTGCCGAAGCTTTGCACCTGAGTATCGGTATATCCCAGCTTCTCTATCGTGGAACGGATCTTGTCCAGGTCAGCAGGTTGCGCATAGGTGGCTTCCATGACCGTACCGCCCGTGAACTCGATCGACAGATGCAGGCCGCGCGTGAACAGAAAGAACACAGCTGCCAAAAACACCACGATCGATACCACATTGAGTATCAGCGCATGGCGCATGAACGGTATATCTTTTTTAATGCGGAATAATTCCATTATTTCCTCTCGTTCCGGCAGCCGTTAAAGGCGCTCATGGACCTCATTTGCTGCCTTTCCAGACAGTACCGATGGACACCTTGGACAGCTTCTTCTTGCGGCCGTACCACAGGTTAACCATGGCTCTTGCCACCACGACGGCGGAGAACATGGATGTCAGGATACCCAGCGTATGGACCACGGCAAAACCGCGCACCGGCCCGCTACCAAAGATGAGCAGGGCCAGGGCCGCGATCAGGGTGGTGATATTCGAGTCCAGAATCGTCGACCAGGCGCGTTCAAAACCGGCATTGATTGCCGCTTGTGGCGATACACCTGCCCTCAATTCTTCGCGTATTCGTTCATTGATCAGCACGTTGGCATCGATCGCCATACCCAGCGTCAGCGCGATAGCCGCAAAACCGGGCAGCGTCAGCGTCGCTTGCAGCATCGACAACAAACCAAACAGCAGCATCAGGTTGACCGCCAGCGCAATCACGCTGAAAGTACCGAACAGGTGGTAATAAACGATGATGAAGGCAGACATCACCACAAAACCATAGAGCGTGGAATTAAAGCCCTTGGCAATGTTATCGGCACCCAGTTGCGGACCGATGGTGCGTTCTTCGATGATTTCCATGGGCGCGGCCAGCGAGCCGGCGCGAAGCAGCAGCGCCAGGTCGTTAGAAGCTTCCGTGGAACCCATGCCGGTAATCTGGAAACGCGATCCCAACTGATCCTGGATGGTCGCCACCGTCAGCACTTCACCCCGGCCTTTTTCAAACAGCACGATCGCCATCAATTTGCCGATACGATCACGGGTCGCTTCGCGCATGCGGCGCCCGCCATCGCCATTCAGCTCGACGCTCACTGCAGGTTGCTGATATTGATCGAAGGTAGCGACTGCGCTGGAAATATAATCGCCGGTAATCACGGGATCGCGGTACAACACGACCGGTGCGCCACGGCCGACGCGGAACAACTCGGAGCCGAGCGGGATAGCGGCGCTTTCCTCGGTGCCGCGCATCACGCTATCGTCCACCATGCGCACTTCCAGCGTTGCGGTACGCCCGATGATGTCCTTGGCACGGGTAACATCCTGCACACCCGGCAACTGCACCACGATACGGTCCGCGCCCTGGCGCTGGATCACGGGTTCGGCAACGCCCAGCTCATTGACGCGCTTGGAAAGCGTGCTGATGTTTTGCTGGACCGCATTGGAAATGGTCTGGCGCAGGTCTTCCGGACGCAACGAACCAACCAGTTTCACGCCACCGGCATCAGCCACTTGCTGCAATACCAGTTCCGGCAATTGCGCAGCCAGAAAACTATGTGCCTGCTCCAGCGTCGCTTCATCGCGGAAACGCACCTCGATGCGATCACCCTGCCGGCTCAGGCCGGTATAACGGACTTTTTTATCGATCAGGATGCTGCGCACGCTGGATTGCAAACCCTGCATGCGCTTGTTCATCACGGCTTCGGTATCCACCTGCATCAGGAAATGCACGCCGCCGCGCAAGTCCAGGCCCAAGTACATGGGATAGGCATGGATAGCCTGCAGCCAGCCAGGCGTATTGGGCAGGAGATTGAATGCAACCAGGTAGGTCGGATCGGCCGGATCGCGATTCAACTCGCGCTCCAGCAAACCCTTGGCTTTGAACTGCGTGTTGGTATCGGCAAAACGTGCGCGTACCGTACCCTGCGTTCCCACTGATTCGTAATAAACGCTTTGCGCCGCCAGGCCATTATTCTGCAGCACCTGCTGCACACGTTCGGCCAGCGCCGGATCAACCTTGATGGTTGCCTTGGCGCTGCTGATCTGAACAGCCGGTGACTCTCCGTAGAGGTTAGGCAGTGTATAAAGCGCGCCCAGTAGCAAGACGACAACAATGACGAGATACTTCCAGAGGGGATAACGATTCATGGCTTAGGTTTCCATGTGGGCCGCAGGTCTTGCCTGGGAAGGCCGGGTGCAAGCGAGCACCCGGCATGCCGATTACAGGGATTTGATCGTGCCTTTGGGCAGCAACGTGCCAATTGCATGCTTCTGGATGATGATTTCCGTACCGTCAGCCACTTCCAGATGTACATATACGTCGCCCATCTTGTTGATCTTGCCAACAATACCGCCAGCCGTTACCACTTCGTCACCTTTGCCCAGTGCTTCCACCATGGCCTTGTGTTCTTTCTGACGTTTCATTTGTGGACGAATCATCAGGAAATACAGCAGCACAAACATCAGGATGATAGGCAGGAAGCCCATCAGGCCCGGATCACTTGCTCCGGCGGACTGTGCGTAGGCGTTGGAAATAAACACGTTTTTCTCCAGTATGTCGTTTTAAACAAAGCGGCATTTTAGCATCGGAATGCCGCAAAAATAGGGGCAAATTAACGAGGCAACAAGCTTGTCACAGAATAATCTCAGTCGGTTCCCCGTTGGCGATCGGCATGAAAGCGCGCCGTGAATTCCGTAAACTGCCCCGCTTCGATAGCGGAACGTATCTCGCGCATCAGTTGCAGATAGTAATGCAGATTGTGAATGGTATTAAGCTGGGCACCCAGAATTTCCCCAGCCCGGTGCAGATGATGCAGATAAGCTCGCGAGAAATTACGACAGGCATAACAGTCGCAGCTCTCATCCAGCGGCCGCTGGTCATTCTTGTAGCGCGCATTCTTGATCTTGATATCGCCAAAGCGGGTAAACAACCAGCCATTGCGCGCATTGCGGGTCGGCATCACGCAATCGAACATGTCCACGCCATTCGCCACACCCGCTACCAGGTCTTCCGGCGTTCCCACGCCCATCAGGTAATG
>JAEZLB010000175.1 GCA_023435945.1 Pseudomonadota bacterium
TATTGGCGCTGGGATCCAGGCCGTTTTCCGGGTAGTAGTAACGCAGCACGCCCACGTCATAGCCCAGGCCATTAACCGGGGTGTCGCCAGCAATGCCGGCATACAGATTGGTTTCGATGCTGGCATCACCGCCTGCATCGGTAATCCACTTGATGGTGGAAGCCCAGGTGCCGACATACAGGCCGGTCGGCGTGTGAACGTAGTCAGCGCCCAGTTGCAGGGCCGGGGCCAGGCGGCTTTGAGAGATGCCACGGAAGCGGTAATCGGATGTGACAGCAGCATTGAAGCTGATATCATGGACCGGTGCTGCTTCTTGAGCAGAAACGGTCGTGGCAAAAGAAGCGAAGATTGCAGCAGCGAGTACAACTTTTTTCATTTTTGGTTCCCCTTGTGTGTAAAAGCTAATGACTCATGAAATATGCGATGAAGCAACATTAGCAGGAGGCGTGCCAAGCCAATCCGGTCGTACAAGGTGCATCAAAATATAAAAACGGCGCAGAATTTCACCCTTAATGGGCGATGCAGGATGCAATGCACCAAAATTGATCTTGCCTTTTATTCATGCATCAAGACGGTGCAAGACGCGACGAAACTCATTCATTAATGAAAGGAAAATATGAACGCCAATTTTTTTAACGATTTGCAAAACAAAGTCAGCCAGGTACTGGAAAACTCTCCCGCCAAGGATCTGGAGAAAAATATGAAGGCCATGCTGAGCCAGGGCTTCTCCAAGCTGGACCTGGTAACGCGCGAGGAATTTGACGTGCAGGCACAGGTTCTGGCCAAGACACGTGCCCGCCTGGAAATACTGGAAACGCGGGTGGCTGAACTCGAAGCGAAGTTGAGCCAGCAATAATCCATGGGACTGGCCGTCCTCAAAAGCCGCGCCCTGGCAGGTATGGAGGCAGCGGAAGTGACGGTCGAGGTCCATCTGGCCAATGGCCTGCCCTCTTTTACGATAGTGGGGCTGGCAGAGACCGAAGTCAAAGAGGCGCGTGAGCGTGTGCGCGCCGCCTTGCAGAATGCGAGGTTTGAATTCCCGGCGCGCCGTATTACCGTCAATCTGGCGCCTGCCGATCTTCCCAAAGAGTCAGGGCGTTTCGATCTGCCTATCGCGCTTGGCATATTGGCGGCGTCAGGGCAGATGCCTGCCGATCAGTTGCATGCTTATGAATTTGCCGGAGAGCTGTCCTTGTCCGGTGAATTGCGCCCTATACGTGGTGCACTGGCCATGACGTATGCGATCCATTGCGCCGGCACTGCAGATCATCCCCGCTCATTCATTCTGCCGCGCGCCAACGCAGAAGAGGCCGCTTTGGTGCAGCAAGCCCATATCTATCCCGCTGATAATCTGCTGCAGGTATGCGCCCACTTTGCTGCCCGCGATGAGGAAAGCAAGTTGGTGCGTTTCTCGTGTCAGCAGAAAGGGCAGCGGCCTGCCTATCCGGATCTGGCGGACGTGAAGGGACAGCTTCAGGCCAAGCGGGTGCTGGAGGTGGCAGCCGCTGGCACGCACAGTCTGCTGATGGCAGGCCCGCCGGGTACAGGGAAATCCATGCTGGCCGCCCGCTTACCCGGTATCCTGCCCGCCATGACGGAACGGGAAGCGCTGGAAGCCGCTGCGGTGCAATCGTTGACGCAGGGTTTTTCCGCCCGCCACTGGAGGCAAAGGCCTTATCGCGCGCCGCATCACACCGCGTCCAGTGCTGCGCTGGTAGGCGGTGGCAGTACGCCGCGTCCGGGAGAAATCTCTCTGGCGCATGGCGGAGTGCTGTTCCTTGATGAACTCCCGGAGTTTGATCGGCATGTACTGGAGGTGTTGCGTGAGCCGCTGGAATCCGGTCGCATCACCATCTCGAGGGCAGCAAGGCAGGCCGACTTCCCCGCGCGCTTCCAGTTCATCGCGGCAATGAATCCCTGTCCCTGCGGCTACCTGGGGCATCCTGCCAATCAATGCCGTTGCACGCCCGATGCGATTGCACGATACCAGGGCAAATTATCCGGCCCGCTGCTGGACCGCATTGATCTTTATGTCGAGGTCGCAGCACTGCCACACGATGCGTTGATCGCGCAGTCCATGGAAGAGGCCAGCACTGTCGTGCGGCAACGCGTCGAGCAGGCGTATGACCGGCAACAGCAACGGCAGGGGAAGTCCAATCATCAACTGAGGGTACCCGAGATCGAACGACATTGCCGCACGAATGCAGCAGGCGAACAGTTGCTGCGGCAAGCCATGACGCGCATGAACTGGTCGGCACGTGCTTATCATCGTGTACTGAAAGTAGCGCGTACGATTGCCGACCTGGAGGGTGTGGACCACATCGGCTCAACGCATATCGCCGAAGCCATTCAGTATCGGCGTGGATTGCGAGGCCTGTAGCGCTTGCCCAGCGAAGATCAGATGCTTCCAAAGACGATGTGGTCGGTACATGAGTGCGCATGACAGGGCTGTTTATGAGCCAACCTGCCGGTTATCGTTGTTTATGCTGCCAATCCGAGGTGGGTACAAGATGCTACCTATGGCGGCCCATGTTCCCAATGGAGCCAGGGTGGAAATCGGTTCGAAACACAAGGCGCTGAACTTCCCGGAGCGAGCCGGAACCGTGTGAAATGAAAAGGCGGCATTGGGTGTGCCGCCTTTTCTTCAGCCATCGAATGCTGAACTTAGGGGGAAAGTGCGCCGTCTTCCTCTGACGACGGACAGATGTCGGGGCCCGGTTCGTTATAACCGCGGTCCGGTGGCGGATCCGGATCATAGCTGCGTATCCATGCACTCCCAGCCAGGCCGGCTCCGCTCACTAACGGCTGATTTCCGACAGTGATGTCTTGTCCGATCAATTGCTTGGGCGTCAGCGCATAGCCATTGCTACAGGATTCAGGTCGTAAGATTTCCTTAACGGAAGACAGCGTGACTCGAACGTCGAAATAACCTCTGATATCGTTCAATGCATCAAGCTGACTGCCTGCCTGAGAAAAAGCCTTCTCGAAATCAAACAGCAATATTTCGCTGGTCCGGTCGCCATAGTTGTCCGGGATTCTTTCCATGCTCAGCATGCTCACCGCATCCTCACGCACCGGTACTGTTGCATTGATGGCGGTACCCGCCGCATTGCGGCCGTACACGTGCATTTGCGCATTGGGCAGTACGCGTGCTGCCAGTTCGCCATTGGCGTTGGTCGATAGCTCCACGTCGTTGATCACGTAACGGATAATTTCCTGGGGAGTGGCATTGCGCTCTACCAGTTCGACTGCAATTCGCCCGATGGCACGTTGGTTGACGACGATGTCGTTAGCGGAAATAGGCTGCATGCGTTTGTTTACGCGGATGCCGAATGCCGAGATCGGTGCGGCGGGCGCAACGGTGCGAGGCGGCGCGTAATCTATGCCGTCACCCGGACGGTACGGAGGGCCGATGGTTTCATTGCCGGTAAAGCCAGGCGCTACATCATTCATGCCGTGCGCATCCTCGAAGCGTTCCAGTGTGATCGGCAGGCACATGGTGCGATCGACCCGGGGATAAACCAGCGAGTTGCCCACCATGATCAATCGGCCGGCCAATACCTGATCTTCTATGGCGGGATCCTCATTGCCATCACCGTTTTCTCCTGGCGCGTTACCGTTACCGGCCCCGCTGTCTGGCAACGTGCTATTAGTGTCTCCTCCGCCACCACAGGCTGCGACCAGCATGGCAGTGGCTAGGAAAAGCAAAAATCTTCTGTTCTCAAACATGATGGAATTGCCTCGGAAATTGATTGAACCGCGATGGTTCTGGTATCCGCCAAGAGCTGGCAGCATTGAGACCCTGTATGGGGAGCGGCGGAACCGTGCCCGTCTTGAGGTTCGGTATTGAGAGGGGGTACTGCAAAGCGGGAAAAATAAGGAAGACTAGACAGGAGCGGCCCTGCTGCGCCGCTCCTTGTAAGCTGCTTAGATTAGGTTTTACGGAAACACCGGCAGTTCCGTAATCCAGATGTTGCCCGGGATGCCGGAGCCAGTAACGGTTTGGCCGGCTGCAGTAACAGTCTGGTCATCCAGTGGTTCGCCCGAGCGATAGATATCTGCCGTCGACAGGGCGAATGTCATGTCGAAGCGGCCGGATAGAGCTGCCAGTTTAGCGAGATCTGTTTGTGCAGCACCTTCAGCAGCAGAGAAAGCAGCATCCAGATCGAAGATCAAGGCGACATCATCAGAAACAGCTCCTGCACCGCCAGGTACATCGGTGATCGGAACGATGCGAATTATATTTGCCGGCAAAGTGACGGCCACATTCTCGAAAGATTCTCCGTCAGCAGTCGTGCCCGACACATACATGGTCGCCCCTTCCGCCTGGCTGGCTGTCAATAAGCCCGTTGCATCGGTTGCCAGCGTTACGCCGGTAATCGCGATCTGTACGTTTTCTGGAGTCTCGCCCTCTACAACCGTTTCAGCACGCTCAGTCAGGGTAATGGCCAGGCGACCGGTAGCAGTTTCTTCGGTAATTGCCCCCTCCGTCACGGCTGCTAGATCGTCAATCCTGAGGCCGAACGTACGGAAGGGGGCGCCATTGTCATCTGTACCCATATCTTGGCCATAAAGACCGCCGTTTTCGGCGGTGGTGTCCTCATAGGCGGATACTGGCAGCAGACCGTTCACGATAATCTGATCCGGGTGAGCAACCAGGTGGCTTGCCAGAGAGGTATCTTCAGAACTACCGCCACCGCCACCGCCACCGCCACCCGTAACCGGTGCCGGGTCGCTGCCACCACCACATGCCGCCACCAGCGTCGCTGCTGCCAGCACCATCCATAGCTTCTTCTTCTCAAACATGTTGACCTTCCTTTCTTGATTGAACAGGTAAATCCTTGAGCATTCAAAAGCAACCAGAGAAA
>JAEZLB010000287.1 GCA_023435945.1 Pseudomonadota bacterium
AAGCAGGTCGGTGTCGATGACTCGTCCTGAAATGCCATCCAGTTCGATGAAATCTCCGACACGGTAAAGGCGGGAAATCGTCAGGGCGGCAGTGCCCAGCAGGTTGAGCCAGAATTCCTTGCTGACGATCAGGATGGCACCGGCAACCGCGGCCAGTGACAAGGCGGCACCGGCAATCTTTGAGGCCCAGATGGTGATGATCACGATCACCGAAGTGAACAGGACGAGGTTTTTAATCAGGACAAAGTTGCCACGACGGCGCGCCATCTCGGTGCGGGCACCGGTGGTATAACGCGCGCGGCGTTGCAGCAGCTTCATCAGGATCATGGTGACGATGATGACAACCAGTGTTGCCATCATGCGTCCCAGTTCGGGATGGATGAAAAGGTTGATGGCGTTAATCCAGTCTTGCAGCAATTAATATCTCCTGAGCCTGCCTTGGGCTTTCTGAAAGAAACGTATCTTAGCGGTTTGAACCGAAGGTGGGGCGAATCCTCAGGAATAGTGGCAGATGTACGGCAGGCTTGCAGGAGAACTGTAAAGAATGTAAAAAAAATAAATAAGCTGCGTCTTTCAGCAAGACGCAGCTTTGATTCAACCGAATCGCGGCTTAGATATACGCGATCTTTGGCGCTGCCTGGCGCTTCAGGCGTTGTCCCAGACGACCCCAGGCACGATCGTGGAAAGGCAGGACGATCACATTGCAGACCGGTTCAAGAACGGCTGCCAGTCCGCCGAAAGCCAGCGATCCGGTCGCCCAGTACATGACCGCGAAAGCAACCGCCATGTGCATGCCAACCTGGCTGATTTTTTCGGCACCGATCCAGTAAGGAATCTGGCTGGATGCACGGTTCTGGCGCAATTTAGCCCACAAGGTCTGGTGCAGTGGGAGCAAGGCGACATTCACAACAGGCTCGACGATAGCGGCCAGGCCACCAAAGGCAACCGATCCCGTCAGCGCATACATGACGGCAAAGGCCACTCCCATGTGGGTAATAACCTGGCTAACTGAGCGTGCGGCGATAATCATATTATTCTCCCGGTACGATATTTGGATTCACGTAGAGAATGATAGTGATTCTCATTTGATTTATCAAATAAATTGATTCTAGAGGCGTGATAGGTAATGACTATTTAAGCGAGTTTCGCCTGTCGATTATTCCTAATGAGCTGAGGTGGTGGATAGCGGTTTTACCGGGAAGTTCGCAGGGTGATTGGCGTGACAATATTGCTCCAGCGTGATGAAAGGCTGTCATCGGGCAATCTGGTGCAAAGTGGCAGGGCAAGGCAGCGATTGAATCACCGACAATCCCATGCGCGGGAGTCTGCCGCATGGGGATTAGTTAACAAGCATCACGCCGGTACGACCGCCGTGACCTCGATTTCAACACGGGCACGCGCTTCCAGCAAATTGGATACTTCTATCACGGACATAGCGGGATAATGTGCACCCATGATTTCACGATAGGCCGCGCCAATCTCCCTGGTTGCGGCCCGGTACTCATCGCAGCTCTTCAGGTACCACGTCATGCGCACCACATGTTCGGGGCCCGCCCCCGCTTCATGCAATACGGCCAGTGCGTTTTGCAGTGCCTGGCCAACCTGGTCGGGAAGGGCGTCGCTCTCGAACTCTCCCTGCGCGTTCCAGCCCACCATGCCACTGACAAAAATCATGCGGCCGCTGGCAGCAATGCCATTCGAATATCCTTTAGGGCGGGGCCACCCCGGTGGTTGCAGGATTTCCATGTTCAGGCTCCCTGTTCACGCAATAACTGTCGCGCGATGATCAATTGCTGTACCTCGCTCGCCCCTTCATAAATGCGCAGTGCACGGATTTCACGGTACAGCGCTTCGATGCGATGCCCGCTCACCACGCCTCTTGCGCCAAACAGTTGCAATGCATCGTCGATAACCTGCTGGGCCGTTTCGGTAGCCGTGAACTTGGCCATGGCTGCTTCCTTGGTGACACGCAATCCCTGGTCACGCTCCCACGCCGCGCGATAGGTGAGCAGGGCCGAGGCATCGATGTTGGTGGCCATGCGTGCCAGCTTGGCCTGGGTCATTTGCAGGTCTGCCAGCGACTGGCCGAACAGGCTGCGCTGCTGCACATGCTGCAAGGCTTCTTCCATGGCCCTGCGCGCCATGCCCAGCGCGGCAGCCGCAACGGAGGTGCGGAATACATCGAGGGTTGCCATGGCCAGTTTGAAACCCTGGCCGACTTCGCCCAGAACTGCGTGGGCGGGCAGGCGGCATCCGGTAAATCTCAGTCGTGCGAGAGGATGCGGCGCCATCACATCGATGCGTTCGGCGATGTCGAGGCCCGGCGTATCGGCATCAACGATGAAGGCGGATATGCCCTTGGCACCAGCCTCTTCACCGCTGCGTGCGAACACGATGTAAAAGTCGGCGATGCCGCCATTTGAGATCCAGGTCTTCTCTCCATCCAGTACCCAGCTGTCACCGTCGCGCTGTGCACGGCATTGCAGGGCCGCGGCATCCGAACCGGCTTCCGGCTCCGACAGTGCGAAGGCGGCAATCGCCTGGCCTTGTATCACGCGTGGCAGGTTAGCCTGCTTCTGTACATCGCTGCCGAACAGGCTGATGGCACCGGAACCCAGGCCCTGCATCGCAAATGAAAAATCAGCCAGCGCGTGATGACGTGCCAGGGTTTCGCGCATGAGGCAAATGGCGCGGGTATCGATGGTGTCCAGCAGGGCACCATAGGATTGACCTGCCACCGCATGCCGAAGCCAGCCAGCAGCACCCAGTGTTTTTACCAGGTGGCGGCAGCTCGCATCCACATCGTCCGTATCGAGGTGCTGCAGATTTCGCTGTGCCCAGTCTTCCAGCTGCGCTTGCAACTGCCGATGCGAGTCATCGAAGAAGGGCCAGTTCAAATATCGGGTATCGCGGGTGTGA
>JAEZLB010000308.1 GCA_023435945.1 Pseudomonadota bacterium
CCGACGCCCGCCAGCTTTAATTAAGCCATAAAAATCCAAACGACCGCCAGCGCGGCCCATCCCCACAAGGGCTTACCGGGACCGCCCGGCATGGAACGGGCTGCCAGCCACATCACCACCAGCGGCAGCATCCAGCTGACCAGTACATGGTAATTGGCATTGGCCAGCGCCACCTCCTGCGCACTCAGGGAAGACGCGGCTATCTGGGGAATGGTGGGCGTGCCCACCGCGCCGAATGATGAGCCCACCATGTGCCCGATCAGGGCCATGCTCACTGCGGCGACACGGGAAAAGCCCGCACTGACGAGAAAGGGCGCGGCCAGCGCCATCGGCGTGCCGAAACCGGCAGCGCCCTCGATGAACAGAACGAAAAACCACGCCACCAGCAGCGCCAGGATGCGGGCATCTCCGGCAATCCGCTCCATAGCCTGCTTGAGGATATCCATGCCGCCTTTTTTTACCTGCAATTCATGGATGCACAGGGCGGGAAAGATAATCCACAGTATGATGGCGGCAAGGAACAGCGCTTCCGCCATCGCGCCACCGATGGCACCGAACAGACCGATTTCGGGAAATCGCTGCGTTCCCAGCCCGTACACCGCCCATGCCAGCAGCAGCGCCAGCATCAGTCCCACTCCCCCCGCCCGTGCCGCAGACCAGCGCAGCCCCATCATCAGCAGCAGGATGGTCACGATGGGCAGCGCAGCCAGCATACTCAGGCCACCTTCTTGCCGGCGGTAACCTGATGCAGCGCCCCCTTCCCGCTTTCGAAGGCCGTGATGTTCGCTATCGTGGTGTCGGCAATATTGCGCAGCGCCTCGTTCGTAAAGAATCCCTGGTGACCGGTGATCAATACATTGGGAAAGGTCGTGAGCCGCATGAATACGTCATCGTCGATGATGCTGTCCGACAGATCGCGGAAAAACAGGTTTTCCTCTTCCTCGTAGACGTCCAGCCCCAGAAAGCCTATCTTGCCGGACTTCAGGCCGCTCAGCAGCGCACGCGTATCAATGGCCGCGCCGCGCGAGGTATTGATCAGCATGACACCCGGCTTCATCTGGGCAATCGCTTTCTGATTGATCAGGTGATGCGTCTGGGGCGTGAGCGGACAATGCAGGGAAATGATGTCGGATTGCGCGAAGAGTTCGGCAGTGGAGACGTACTGGACGTACTCGGGCGCGGTTTTATCCGGATAAGGATCGGCAGCCAGTATGCGGCAACCGAAACCGTGCATGATGCGCGCGAAATTCAGGCCTATCTTGCCGGTGCCAATCACGCCGGCGGTCTTGCCAAACATATCGAAGCCAATCAATCCGTCCAGCGAGAAATTGCCTTCACGCACGCGATTATAGGCGCGGTAGGTGCGACGGTTTAAGCTCATCACCAGGGCCACCGCGTGTTCCGCCACAGCATGGGGCGAATAGGCAGGCACCCGTGCCACCGTCAAACCCAGTCTGTCAGCTGCAGGCAAGTCCACATGATTGAACCCGGCGGAACGCAAGGCAATCAGGCGCGTGCCGCCTTGTTGCAGCAGCTTGAGCGTTTCTTCGGATAACTGGTCATTGACGAAGGCACATACAGCGTCATATCCGGCGGCCACGGCCGCAGTGGCCGGACTCAGCCTGGTTTCGTAATAAACCAGCTCGTGCCGCCCCTGATTGGCGGCATCGAGAAATAAGCGGTCATAACTCTGAGTGTTGAAGACAGCAACATGCATTTTTCCTCCGTTTATCGGATCCGCTTGCGGGCCAGTCTGATGACCGGATCATGAGGATGAAGCAGCATAAAAAGCAGGTGCCTGGCAGCTTATGGTCAGCGTAGCCATTTTAGCCGTCCCTGAACTTGCACAAGAGAACTTTATTTTTTCAGGCGATAACCGCTGCGAAATATCCACCATACCGCGCCCAGGCACAGCAACATGAAGAAAAGCGTCATGCCCAGGCTGATTTGCACGTTGACATCGGAAACGCCATAAAACGCCCAGCGAAAGCCGCTGACCAGGTAGACCACAGGATTAAAGAGCGTTACCTGGCGCCAGAATTCCGGCAGCATATTGATCGAATAGAAGCTGCCGCCCAGGAAGGCCAGCGGCGTCACGATCATGATGGGCACGATCTGCAGCTTCTCCCAGCCATCGGCCCAGATGCCGATCACGAAACCGAACAGGCTGAAGGTCAGCGAGGTCAGGATCAGGAAAGCCAGCATCCAGAACGGGTGCAGGATGGTGTAATCGACGAACAGGCGTGCGGTGGCAAGAATGATCAGTCCCAGCAGGAACGACTTGGTGGCGGCGGCGCCCACGTAACCAATGACGATCTCCAGCGGTGACACCGGCGCCGACAACACTTCATAGATCGTGCCGGCCCACTTCGGCATATAGATGCCAAACGATGCATTGGAAATGCTCTCGGTCAGTACCGACAACATGATCAGCCCCGGCACGATGTAGGCACCATAACTCACGCCATCGATCTGCTCCATGCGCGAGCCGATGGCAGCGCCGAACACGATGAAGTACAGCGAGGTGGAAATGACGGGAGAGGCAATGCTCTGCGCCAGCGTGCGCCACCAGCGCGACATTTCGAAATGATAAATCGCTTTGATGCCGTAATAATTCATGCTGGTTTCCTTTCGCCATGCACCAGGCTCACGAAAATTTCTTCCAGCGAGCTTTCACGGGTTTGCAAGTCCTTGAAGTTAATGCCCTCTTCATTGAGCCTGCGCAGCAAGGCAGGTATGCCGGCGCCTTCCGACTGGGCATCGAAGGTATAGGTCAGTTGGCTGCCATCCGCCGACAGGACCAGCGGCAAATCTTTCAGGCCGGGGGGAATGTCGTCCAGCGCTTGTGGCAGGTGCAAGGTAAGCTCTTTCTTGCCCAGCTTTTTCATCAGCGTCGCCTTGTCTTCGACCAGCAGGATTTCGCCATGATTGATCACGCCGATGCGGTCCGCCATTTCTTCCGCCTCCTCGATGTAATGCGTGGTCAGGATGATGGTCACGCCGCTCTCGCGCAGGCGCCGCACCATTTCCCACATGTCGCGCCGCAATTCTACGTCGACACCCGCAGTCGGTTCGTCGAGAAACAAAATGGTGGGTTCATGGCTCAACGCCTTGGCAATCATCACGCGGCGCTTCATGCCGCCCGACAGGGCCATGATCTTGGAATTGCGCTTGTCCCACAAGGACAAATCCTTCAGCACTTTTTCCAGGTAGGCATCATTGGGCGGCTTGCCAAACAGGCCGCGCGAAAATTTTACCGTGGCCCATACACTTTCAAAGGCATCGGTAAACAGTTCCTGCGGCACCAGCCCTATCTTGGCGCGCGCAGCGCGGTAATCGCGCATGATGTCATGGCCGTCGGCCAGTACCGTGCCTTCCGTGGGTGTGACGATGCCGCAGATAATGGAAATCAGTGTTGTCTTGCCTGCGCCGTTCGGGCCCAGCAAGGCGAAAATTTCCCCTCGACGAATATCGAGATCGATACGCTTCAAGGCCTGGAAGCCGGAAGCGTAAACCTTGGTCAAACCTTGTATGGAAATAACAGTATTCACCATGAAACCTTATCGGGAGAAGCTGTGGCGGCTATTGTAGGGGAAAAGAACGGGGTGATTATCCGGGCACCCCAAGCATCGCTATGCTTTTGCACACTTCCCTCACCCACCGCGCCTATGCGGCAAGGCCATTCTTGCACCAGGAGCCCTGCCGCCAGGCAACTGACTAAACCAATGCCAGGAGCGGGAAGACAGACATCGAACCACCGTCAAGGCAAGCATCAATCTATTTTTGCGCCGGAGTCCTTCACCAGCTTGCCCCATTTGTCCGTTTCACTGTGAATGAACTCGGCAAACTGTTGTGGCGTCCCGGCAATTAGTACGCCGCCCACCTTGTCCAGCGCATCCTTCATCTCGGGACTGCTCATTGCCTTGGTAATCTCTGCATTCAATTGTTTAACGATCGCTGGTGGTGTCCCTGCTGGAGCGAACACGCCCATCCATGAACTGAGCTCCAGTTGCGGCAAGCCGACCTGATGCACCGATGGAACCTCCGGAGCTAACGCCAGCGGCTCTTTGGTGGTAGCGGCCAAAGCACGCAGATGACCGGTTTTCATATACGGCAGCGCCGTTGCCGTGAAAGCGAACATCATCTCCACCTGTCCCGCCACCACATCGATGGTGGCAGGACCGCCCCCTTTGTACGGAATGTGGTTGATGTCGATGCCGGCCGCCATCCTCAGCATTTCGCCCGAGAGATGCTGAGGACTACCATTGCCGGCGGAGGCATAATTGAGATGCCCCGGTTTGGACTTGGCGAGCGCAATCAGGTCTTGGACCGATTTCACCGGTAGAGAAGGATGGACTACCAGGAACATCGGGATATTGGTCACCCCCGAAACCGGCAGAAAATCCTTGATCGGGTCATAACGAAGCGATGGATACAGAAAGGGATTGATCACATGAGTCGATGCTGCACCCATCAGCAAGGTATAACCGTCGCTGGGTGCTTTTGCCACCAGCTCTGTACCAATAATGCCATTCGCGCCCGGACGATTGTCGATAATAATTTGCTGGCGCAGCGACGCCGTTAATACCTGCCCCAACTTGCGCGCGATGAGATCGGTATCTCCGCCCGCTGCATACGGCACCACCAGCCTGATGGGCTTGGTCGGATAGGTGCCACTGGCATGGGCAATTGTCACCTGTGAAATGAACATGCATAGCGCAAGCAGAGCGCCCGTGCGTATCTTTCTCAACATTACGTCCTCGCTTTGATCCCGATGAGATATTCAAGACCGCACCAGTCGGTACGGTATAAACAGGGAATTATGAATGATTCGATCGCGGTTCGCGGCGCTATTTCTGTGAACATCCTCTTTCAGGCTTGAGCAGGTGTAAGGCTCACCGCATTCCAGACATAAAAAAAGCAGCTCTAGAAAAGGAGCTGCTTTTTTTTGCGAAGACGAGAGCTTAAGCGGTTGGATGCAAGAATACCCGCGCCTTACGTGGTGACACCACGACCTGCTCGCCTTCCCTGATGCCCAGTGCGCGGAACTGCTCCGCGGGAATCTGTGCCTCGATCAGTGGATCATGGCCGCTGGGTTGCTGCGAATCGACAGGCAGCAGCTCCAGGCGTGCAATAGGACCGACCACGATGGCGCGTTCCAGATTGGCCACGATGCCGGTAGCGCCGGCTTCGTAACGCGCCACTTCCAGATCATGGGGACGCACATAAGCAAACGCCTTGGCATTCTGGGCTTCCTGATGCTCGGGCGAATCGATGGCGATGCCTTCGAGATGCACCAGGCCTTCATGCGCACGGCCGTGGAACAGGTTCACGTCACCGAGGAAGCCGTAGACAAACGGGCTGGCCGGATGATCCCATACCTGCTGCGGCGTACCAACCTGCTCGATGTGGCCGGCATTCATCAGCACCACGCGGTCCGCCACTTCCAGCGCTTCTTCCTGTTCGTGGGTGACGAAGATACTGGTGACATGCAGTTCATCGTGCAAACGACGCAACCAGCGACGCAGCTCTTTACGCACCTTGGCATCCAGCGCACCGAACGGCTCATCCAGCAGCAGCACCTTGGGTTCCACCGCCAATGCGCGGGCCAGTGCGATACGCTGACGTTGGCCGCCCGACAATTGCGATGGATAACGATCTGCCAGCCAGTCCAGTTGCACCAGCTTCAGCAGGTCCATCACCTTCTTCTTGATCTGTTCGTCCGAAGGTCGCGTGGCGCGAGGACGCACGCGCAAGCCAAAGGCCACATTCTCGAACACGGTCATGTGGCGGATTAGCGCGTAATGCTGGAACACGAAACCCACCTGGCGCTCACGCACATGCAGGTCGGTCGCGTCTTCGCCCGAGAACAGGATGCTGCCCTGGTCTGCCGTTTCCAGGCCGGCGATAATGCGCAGCAAGGTGGTCTTGCCGCAGCCGGAAGGCCCCAGCAGCGCCAGCAGTTCGCCGGAATCGATATTCAGGTTGACGTTCTTGAGTGCGTGGAAGCTGCCAAAGTGCTTTTCCACATTGCGAATTTCGATACTCATATCGCTTCTTTCAGAGTAGTTGCTGCTACAGGCAGCGGACGTTCAGGCGGCAGTTCGGCCAGCGCGCGCATCTCGCTTTCATGGCGCCACTCCACCCAGGTCTTAATTACCAGCGTCACCAGTGCCAGCAACGCCAGCAGCGAGGCCACGGCAAATGCCGCAGTCGACTGGTATTCGTTGTAGAGAATCTCCACATGCAAGGGCATGGTATTGGTCTGGCCGCGAATATGGCCGGACACCACCGATACTGCGCCGAATTCACCCATGGCCCGCGCATTACACAGGATCACGCCATAGATCAGGCCCCACTTGATATTGGGCAGCGTGACTTTCCAGAAGGTTTGCCAGCCGGAAGCGCCCAGCACGATCGCGGCCTGCTCTTCTTCGTTGCCTTGCGCCTGCATCAGCGGAATCAGTTCGCGTGCGATGAACGGGAAGGTCACGAAGACCGTTGCCAGCACGATGCCGGGTACGGCAAAGATGATCTTGATGTCATGTTCGGAAAGCCAGGGGCCCAGCCATCCCTGTGCACCGAATACCAGCACGTAGATCAGGCCGGCCACCACTGGCGACACCGAGAACGGCAAATCGATCAGCGTGGTCAGGAAGGACTTGCCCTTGAACTCGTACTTGGCAATTGCCCAGGCAGCCGCCACACCGAATACCAGATTCACGGGCACGGCAATCGCAGCCGTGATCAACGTTAAGCGAATTGCTGCCCAGGCATCCGGCTCTTTCAAGGCTTCCCAATACGCCTCCCACCCTTTGCGCAAGGCTTCGGTAAAGACAGCAGCCAGTGGCAGGATCAGGAACAGCAGCATGAAAGCCAGCGCGATGCCGATGAGGGTATAGCGCACCCATGCCGCTTCGGTGGTGCCCTGCTTGACGGAACGTATTGTATTGCGACTCATGACGTCCCTCCCATGCGGCGGCGCTGCCAGGTTTGCAGGCCATTGATGACAAGCAGCAGGATGAAGGAAATCACCAGCATCACACAGGCAACGGCCGTTGCGCCGGCGTAGTCATATTGTTCCAGCTTGCTGATAATGATCAGCGGCGTAATTTCGGATTGCATCGGCACGTTACCAGCGATGAAGATCACCGAACCGTATTCACCGACAGCGCGTGCAAACGCCATCGCAAAACCGGTCATCAGTGCAGGCAGAATCGAGGGCAGGATGACACGCGCGAAAGTCTGCCAGCGATTGGCGCCCAGCGACATCGCGGCCTCCTCCAGCTCCTTCTCCGTATCTTCCAGCACCGGCTGCACGGTGCGCACCACGAAGGGCAAACCGATAAAGATCAGCGCGATCACCACACCAGCCGGCTTGAAGGCCAGCTGGATGCCGAGCGGCTCCAGGTATTGCCCCACCCATCCGTTCCCGGCCAGCAGCGCGGTCAGCGAAATGCCGGCCACTGCAGTCGGCAGCGCAAACGGCAAATCCACCAGCGCATCGATGATTTTCTTTCCAGGAAATTTATAGCGGACCAGCACCCAGG
>JAEZLB010000360.1 GCA_023435945.1 Pseudomonadota bacterium
GTCGGTGGAAGAAGATGATGAGGACGAGGAGGAAGACCTCGACTTCGAAGAAGAGGAAAAGAACTGAGCTCACACCGTAGAGCCGGTTTCCTCCCCATAATGTAATCCAGCCTGCGTAGGCAGGCTGCCCATTTCAAGAGTCACGCTTTTGCGGAGACTGCACCATGAATCAGAAATCCGAACACGCCAATCCAAACAAGAATCGTACGCCGCGTCATCGTGCGCGTGAATTTGCATTGCAGGGCCTTTATCAATGGCTGCTGAACAACGAAGATGCAGGCGTCATTGATGCAAATATTCGTCAGGCCCACGGTTTTGACAAGGCAGATAAGGCCCATTTTGACGCTTTGCTGCATGGCAGCATCAAGGAAGTTGAGGAATTGCGCAGCGAACTCGCGCCGCTGGTCGACCGGCCTGTAGATCAGCTTTCCCCGGTCGAGCATGCAGCATTGCTCATTGGCGCCTACGAACTGAAGAATCACCTCGAAATTCCCTACCGGGTCGTCATCAATGAGGCGGTGGAACTGACCAAATCCTTTGGCGGCATCGATGGCCACAAATACGTCAACGGTGTGCTGGACAAGCTTGCCGTCCGCTTGCGTACCGTTGAAACCAGTTCTGGAAAGAATTGATATGCTTCGCGTGAGAGCGAAGTAACTCCTTACTTCCGCAATATCCGGATAGTGTCATGAATCTTGCGCAGTTGGCCGGCCGATTGGAACATATCGAGCCTTTCCATACCATGGAGCTGGCAAAGCGTGCGGCCGAACTTGAGAAGCAGGGCCGCGAGCTGATACACATGGGTATAGGCGAGCCGGATTTCACGGCGCCGCCGCTTGTAGTCGAAGCCGCCAGCCGGGCCATGGCAGAGGGCAGGATGCAATATACGCCGGCCACTGGCCTGCCTGCATTGCGCGAAGCGATCTCCGCTCACTATCAAAGCGTCTATGGCCTGAATATGGCGCCGGAGCGCATCGTGATTACGGCCGGTGCATCGGGGGCCTTGTTGCTGGCCTGCGCGGCGCTGGTGGAGGCGGGCAGCGAAGTGCTGATGCCTGATCCCTCCTATCCTTGCAATCGCCATTTCATCGCCGCCTTCGAAGGCCATGCCAAACTGATACCCAGCGGACCGGCGCAGCGCTTCCAGTTATCGGAGGAGATGGTGCGCGAGAACTGGGGTGATGCCACGCGTGGCGTGGTGCTCGCATCCCCATCCAATCCAACCGGCACCTCGATTGACCCACAGGAACTGTACCGCATCGTTGCCAGTGTGCGGGAAAAGGGCGGATTTACGCTGGTCGACGAGATTTATCAGGGCCTGCGCTACGACATGCCTGCATTTTCAGCCTTATCGCAGGGTGAGGACGTCATCGTCGTCAACAGTTTCTCCAAGTACTTCCACATGACGGGCTGGCGCCTTGGCTGGCTGGTGGTACCGCCGGCATTGGTGCCCGCGGTAGAGAAGCTGGCGCAGAATTTTTTCATTTGCGCATCGAGCATCGCCCAGCATGCGGCGCTGGCCTGTTTTCTGCCGGAGTCTCTGGCCGTCTATGAGGCGCGCCGTAGAGAGTTTCAGCAGCGACGTGATTTCCTGGTGCCCGCCATGGAAAGCCTGGGTTTCCGCATCCCGGTCAAACCGGATGGCGCCTTTTACGTTTATGCCGACTGCACGGCGTTTTCCGATGATGCTGACGCATTGACGATGTCCATGATGGAGCAGGCGGGAGTAGTCATGGTGCCCGGACTGGATTACGGGAATTTTGAGGCGAGGCGCTACGTGCGGGCTGCATACACCACTTCTCTGCCCCGGCTGCAATCGGCCATGGAGCGCTTGCGCAATTTCCTGACACCCACTCTCGAATAAAGAGAACAGAGGGGAAAAATAAAGGAGCCCTAGGGCTCCCTTAAAACATCGGACACATCCGTTTTGGCATATGTCCGACGTGGTCTGTAAGCTTTACTAAATATGGGGCTGCTTGGCACCAGTAGCGTTCTGGACCAGATCCTGCTTTCTAATATCAGGTGGCGTGAAAGTCGGAACGCGTTTTCCGCTCGCCACATCCTTCAGCCGGCGATATTCCGCCAGAACCTTGGCACCATACCCTTGATCGGTTTTCATGTTGGCAGCGCCGACATAACGCTTGAGACCGGCCTCGACAGATCCGGAACGGCGAATATAGTCATGAAGAATCTGCGTGCCGACCTTGATGTTGGAAATCGGATTCAGGGCTGCTTTAACGCCGCCATGATCTTCGAATTTTTCCTGATGAACGCGAGTCAGGACCTGCATCAAGCCTTGCGCTCCTACCGGGCTTTCAGCCAGGGGATTGAAGCGCGATTCAATGGCAATCACGGCCAGAACCAGTAGCGGATCGAATTTCAATTCCTGGGCCGTGGTGTAAGCCGTGGAAACGAACAGGCTGGTGGCGTCGCCTGCTACCCGATAGCGGCGGGAAATCCACTGTACCAGGCGTTCCTGTTGTGCCTGCAGCGTAGGGTCGCCTTCAACAACCGGCACCAAACTCAGGGCGAACAGTGCACCATCCTCTGCTTCCTGCAATTCTTCGATAACAGATGCAGCAAAAGGCGAAATCAGCTTCACCTTGTCCGCCAGTTCTGGGCGTACAAACAGTAAAGCCAGCACGGCCATTGCCATGATGCCAGACATCATGACGAGGCGATACATTACTTTTTTAATAGGTCCCATGGCGTGTTCTTGGGGAACGACCACCATGCGGGCAGAAAGGCTAGCGCCGTGTCGACCTGTATTCAGCGCAGATCTACCGACATCGTTGAGCATAAGATCTCCAGATTCTTCACAGCATCAGCAAGCGGCCGAACGAATTCAGAGACTTGACGATGCCGTAGAACAGAAACACCGTTTGCGTCAGGGTATGACTGCAAACGCCGGGTCGTTATTTGTGCTTATGCTTCCCTCTTGCGGGGTTTGTTAGCAATTAACGTATTCGGGGAGGATAAGGCTGACGCCTTTTGAAACACTCCTTACAATGTTGATCGAGGCCCCGAACCTCTGTACTAATAATATGGGGTAACTTGGTCGCTTTTGCGTCTTGGTAATAGGTAGGCACTTGCCTTTGTCCAAGTTGGGCGAATTGTAGAGAGCGGTTTATACCGAGTCAACTCTATAAAAAGAAATTAATATAACTAATTAATATAGATATTTTTCTTTCCAAGAATAAAAGCTAAATAAAATCAATAACTTAATGGTTTTTGTTAAAACTTTCCCCGAATTCTGCTTTAGCTCAAAAAAATGACATATACGGATTTACGAGACTTTCTTACCCAGCTTGAAAAACAAAAAGAGCTCAAGCGAATCAGTGTTCCGGTTTCTCCGCACCTGGAAATGACAGAAATCAGCGACAGGGTCTTGCGTGCCGAAGGACCGGCCCTGCTATTTGAAAACCCCGAAGGGCATACCATGCCGGTATTGGCCAACCTGTTCGGCACTCCTCGCCGTGTCGCAATGGGCATGGGAGCGGAAAACCTGTCGGAGTTGCGCAAGATCGGGCAACTTCTGGCAACGCTGAAAGAACCGGAGCCGCCTAAAGGGTTCAAGGATGCGCTGGGCCTGGGGGCGCTTGCCAAAGCCTTATGGGATATGGCGCCCAAGGAAAAGCGTTCGGCTCCATGTCAGGAGGAGGTGTGGGAGGGGAGCGATGTGGATTTGTCGCGCTTGCCGATACAGCATTGCTGGCCTGGCGACATCGCACCTCTTATTACCTGGGGGCTGGTCATTACCAAGGGGCCCCACAAGAAGCGCCAGAACCTGGGCATCTATCGCCAGCAGGTGCTGGGGCCAAACAAGGTCATCATGCGCTGGCTGGCCCATCGCGGCGGCGCGCTGGATTTCCGGGAGCATTGCCTGACCAATCCGGGCAAGCCATACCCGATTGCCGTGGCGCTGGGAGCTGACCCGGCCACTATCCTCGGAGCCGTGACGCCGGTGCCGGATACCTTGTCCGAATACCAGTTCGCTGGTTTGCTGCGCGGTAGCCGGACCGAGCTGGTCAAGGCGATAGGCAGCGAGTTGCGGGTGCCCGCTTCGGCCGAAATCGTGCTGGAAGGCCATATCTATCCCGATGAAAGCCACCCCAGCGGTTATGAGCATGCACTGGAAGGGCCGTATGGCGATCATACCGGTTACTACAATGAGCAGGACTGGTTCCCGGTCTTTACGATAGATCGCATCACCAAGCGTCGCGACGCGATCTATCACTCTACGTATACAGGCAAACCGCCCGATGAGCCGGCCGTGCT
>JAEZLB010000066.1 GCA_023435945.1 Pseudomonadota bacterium
ACATTGGCCACATGTGACTGCGACATGCTTTGTTCGGCGGCGGCAGCCTCCTCTCGCGTCTGGATACGCACGGTCATCACGACTTTCACTACCTCGTTGCGGATCATATCCAGCATCTGACCGAACAACTGGAAAGCTTCGCGCTTGTATTCCTGCTTGGGATTCTTCTGAGCATAGCTACGCAAATGGATACCCTGACGCAGATGGTCCAATGCCGCCAGATGTTCACGCCAGTGGCTATCCAGACTTTGCAGCATGATGCTGCGCTCGAATCCGGCAAATGCCTCCTGGCCGACCTGAGCAATCTTCGCCTGGTATGCCTCATCTGCCGCCTGAAGTACCCGCTCAAGCAACTCCTCGTCAGTCAGATTAGGCTCGTCTTCCAGGATTTTGGTCAGCGGTAGCGGCAGCTGCCATTCACTGGCAAGCACCGTCTCCAGACCGGTAACATCCCATTGCTCATCCACCACACCTTCCGGAATATGAGTCCGGAACAAATCGGTAAAGGTACCATGACGCAAAGCCTGGACCGTCTCCGAAATATCCTGGGCCTCCAGCAACTCGTTACGCTGCTGATAGATCACCTTGCGCTGATCATTGGCGACGTCATCGTACTCCAGCAATTGCTTGCGGATATCGAAGTTGCGAGCTTCCACCTTGCGCTGTGCCGACTCAATCGAACGCGACACGATGCCCGCCTCAATAGGCTCGCCTTCCGGCATTTTCAGGCGGTCCATGATGGCGCGTACGCGATCGCCGGCAAAAATACGCAGCAAAGGATCGTCCAGCGACAGATAGAAACGCGAAGAGCCGGGGTCGCCCTGGCGACCCGAACGGCCGCGCAGCTGGTTATCGATGCGGCGGGACTCATGCCTTTCAGTGCCGATGATATGCAAGCCGCCGGCAGCCACCACCTGATCGTGCAAGGACTGCCATTCATCACGCAAGACTTGCGCGCGAGCCTGCTTGTCTGCATCGCTTAATGCCTCATCGGCTTCGATCAACTGGATCTGCTTCTCGACGTTACCGCCCAGTACGATGTCGGTACCACGACCGGCCATATTGGTTGCGATCGTGACCATCTTTGGCCGACCGGCCTGCGCAATGATTTCCGCTTCGCGTGCATGCTGTTTTGCATTCAGCACATTATGCGGAAGCTTAGCCTGATTCAGTATCGTGGACAGCAACTCGGAATTTTCAATCGAGGTCGTACCTACCAGGACCGGTTGGCCGCGCTCGTAGCAATCCTGAATATCGGCAACGATGGCGTTGTATTTTTCCTGCGCCGTCTTGTAGACCTGATCCTGCTTGTCGACACGCTTGCTGGGGCGATTCGGCGGGATGACAACCGTTTCCAGTCCATAGATTTCCTGGAATTCGAAGGCCTCGGTATCGGCCGTACCAGTCATGCCGGCGAGCTTGCCGTACATGCGGAAGTAATTCTGGAAAGTGATCGATGCCAGAGTCTGGTTCTCGTGCTGAATACGCACGCCTTCTTTGGCCTCTACCGCCTGGTGCAGGCCATCGGACCAGCGGCGTCCTGCCATCAAACGGCCGGTAAACTCATCGACGATGATGACTTCCCCGTTTTGCACCACATAATGCTGGTCGCGATGGAACAGCGCGTGAGCACGCAGCGCGGCATACAGGTGGTGAATCAGCGTGATATTGCTGGCGTCATACAAGGAACTGCCCTCTGCCAGCAATCCCATACGCGCCAGAACTTCTTCTGCTTTTTCATGGCCGGCCTCGGTCAGCAACACCTGATGCGTCTTCTCATCCTTGGTATAGTCACCGGGCACTTCGATCTGCCCCTTGCCATCCGGCGTCACTTCGCCGATCTGCAAAGTGAGCAGCGGCACCACTTCATTCATCTTGCGATACAAATCGGTGTGATCTTCGGCCTGACCGGAGATGATCAGCGGCGTACGCGCTTCGTCGATCAGGATGGAGTCAACCTCGTCGACAATTGCAAAATTCAGCGGGCGCTGCACCCGGTCGCGCAGGTCGTAAACCATGTTGTCGCGCAGGTAGTCAAAGCCGAATTCATTATTGGTGCCATAGGTGATGTCGGACGCATACGCTTCCTGTTTCTGGGTATGCGGCATCTGCGACAGATTCAGGCCGGTAGTCAGGCCCAGCCAGCCATAAAGCCTCCCCATGGACTCGGCATCGCGCTGAGCCAGGTAATCGTTGACGGTCACGATATGCACGCCATTGCCAGCCAGCGCATTCAGGTAGGCAGGCAAAGTCGCCATCAGGGTTTTACCCTCGCCGGTCGCCATCTCAGCGATTTTCCCGTTATGCAAGACCATGCCGCCGATCAGTTGCACATCAAAGTGGCGCATTTTCAGCACCCTTTTACTGGCCTCACGGCATACCGCAAAAGCTTCCGGCAATAGGTCATCCAGCGTGGCGCCTTGCGCCAAGCGCTCTTTGAACTCCGGAGTTTTCGCCTGCAACTCCGCGTCGGACAAGGCTTCCATCGCGGGTTCAAGCGCATTGATGTCGCGGACGACCTTTTGATACTGTTTCACCAGTCGCTGATTGCGGCTGCCGAATATCTTGGTAAGAAATGACATGCTCTTAAAATTTTCAAAAATCGCTGTCGGAAGACCGGCCAGTAAATCACCCGCCAAGTTGCGTGTTACGAAATGAGGGATTCTAACACGCGGCTTTATGCCCGCTGGCGCGCCTAAAAGACAAACTGGAAAAAGCCCTGTTTATGCCTTTTAGCCGCCCCGTGGGCAGAAAAAGATAGAGCATAACTTTTACAAGGTATTAATGGAAAGAAATATAAGGCTCACTCGTCCCAGATCAAGAGGCGAATGTAAAACTAAGGACTCAGGGTGGTTAAGAGTTTGTCCGGCTCGGCGCCTGCGGTCAGAAATTTACGGGGATTTTGGGGGATCCCTTTTACCAGCACTTCGAAGTGCAGATGAGGACCGGTCGATTTTCCAGTAGAACCAACACGGGCAATTTTCTGGCCGCGACGCACAATATCCCCCACCTTTACCAGCAGACGGGATGCGTGGGCATAACGGGTAATGATGTCATTGCCATGATCAATCTCTACCATATTCCCATATTGAAAATGATACTCAGATGCCACGATTACCCCACCGGCAGCTGCCATGATAGGGGTGCCTGGCGGGGCTGCGAAATCCAGTCCCTCATGAAAACCGCTGCGTCCCGAAAAAGGATCCAGCCTCCAGCCAAAACTCGATGCCTGATAACCTATATTGACCGGCTGCGTGGTAGGCAGGAGACGCGACTTCACCTTGTCTGCCATCAGCGCCGACTCCACGACATTCAGATAATCGGCACGATGTTCGACATCCCTCGTCAGAGTGTCCAGCATGCGCTGGAATGCATCCAGTGTGAGTGGTTCGCCTTGCCTGAGTGGCGGCAGTGAAGGTTCAGCTCCGCCGATTCCGGGCGCTGTTTTGAAGTCAAACTCTTCGGGCTTGATGCCTGCAAGACCCTGCACCCTCTCGCCTAACGCGTCCAGACGCATCAGTTGCGCCTGCATTTCGCCAACGCGTATTGCCATAGCCTCCAGATTTTCTCTGACATATTTGTCTCGCTCCGCCCTCTCCTTGCTGGCAGCAACAGACGTCAGCTTGTCCAGAAAAGGCAGATTCACTTCCGTCGCGATGCGCAAAGTCAGGTAGTACAATAGGAAACCTATGCATACCGTCGTCGCCAGAAACATCATTGCCCCGAACATCAAACGCCAACCGCTTAGCGTGAGGGAACGTGCGTGGAAGCGCGAGTGCAGTATGATGATTTGCATGATGTTCTCAGCGCCTCTCCGACCTGAGGTTTATGGTAAGGTGTGCCAATGCAAAAACCATTGAGCTCATTTCCTTATGTGCGGCAGATCTCGTCATCTGTCGGTGCAGCGACATCCGCTCAGGACGTGGGCCACTATCTGCGCAGACATGAACGCATGGCATCTTTGATACCGGCTGCGCAGCGCATCATTAGCTTGCAAAAAGAATGCTCAACCATTCTTCCTGCGATGTTCCGGGAGTGTGCAGTACTACGCTTCGAGGCAGGAGAGATAACGCTATCCGTACCGAATGCAGCGTTGGCTGCCAGGCTAAAACAGCAGCTGCCGCAGTTGAAGCAGGCATTGCAAAAACGTGGATGGCAGATTAATTCAATACAAACCAAAGTTCAAGTCAAAAGCACAACATCTGTGCCGCGACCTTGTAAGGAAGTGTTTCTGCCACGCAATGCAGTTGCTTCACTTGCCGCGCTTCATAATGAACTGGAAGATACGCCGCGCAATGCAGCATTAAAAGCAGCGATTGAAGCCATGGTGAGGCGCCACCTCGGCAAGTGAGGCCTCCACGCCTTGGAGAATGCTCGTCTGCCTTGAATTACTGTAGCCCCAAAAGGCCACTAACTTGGCATGGGCATGATCAGAAGTTGAGGAAAATCAGGCGGACCAAATCAATCCAGCGCCCACTCCTGCTCAACCTGGTGAGCGTAAGTCGGCGGCGCCACCTGCCCCTCGTCAAAGCTGACTATCTCATAGGCATCAGGCTGCGCCAACAAAGCGCGCAGTAGCTGGTTGTTCATGCCATGCCCGGATTTATGAGCCGTGTAGCTGGCAATCAGGGGATAACCGACTAAGTAAAGATCGCCGATGGCATCGAGAATTTTGTGACGGACAAATTCATTTTCGTAGCGCAAACCATCCACGTTCAGAATGCGGTATTCGTCCATCACGATTGCATTCTCGAATGAGCCACCACGTGCCAAACCCATGCCGCGCAGTGTTTCCACATCCTGCATGAATCCGAAAGTACGGGCACGTGCAATTTCCTTTACGTAGGATTCGATGCCGAAATCGACTTCTGCAATCTGTCCCGTGGCATCCACGGCCGGATGCTTGAACTCAATGAAGAATTTCAGCTTGAAGCCCTCGTAAGGCTCTAGGCGCGCCCACTTTTCTTTCGCGCCTTCGCCTTCACGCACTTCCACCATTTTTTTCACGCGGATAAAACGCTTGGGCGTATTCAACTCTTCCAGCCCTGCCTGCTGCAGCAGGAACACAAAGGAAGCCGCCGAGCCATCCATGATGGGAATTTCTTCCGCAGTCAGATCGACATATAAATTATCAATGCCCAAACCGGCGCATGCCGACATCAGATGCTCCACGGTCGAGACGCGCGCAGCCCCCTGTTGCAACACGGAAGCCATGCGGGTATCGCCAATGCCAGTGGCCGAAGCAGGAATATCCACCATCGGCTCCAGATCGATGCGACGGAAAATAATGCCGGTGTTGGCGGGAGCCGGACGCAGCGTCAGTTCAACCTTGGTACCGGAATGCAATCCGATGCCAATGGTCTTTACCGGCTGCTTGATGGTGCGTTGTTTGAGCATGCGGCAATTATATCAAGCGGAAAAGTTCCACGCTGCGGCAGGACGTTTTCTGGCTAAACTACAGGTTTTCTGTTGCTCTTAAATCGGCTCACAAGGCAGGAAAAGAAGACAGGCGCATCCAAGACGATGCGCCTGTCAGGGAGGGACGCGCCGATCAGGCTGCCGGCACTACCTTATGCAGCCTGGGCTACCGACTTTCCGTCATTGGCGGCATCCGGGCGACCGCTTGCATCCACATCAAACTGTTTCACGATGCCATTGTCCACCAGCAAGGACGAATGGTAAGCCGCGTTGCCGGCCACACCCGTTTCCGCGCTCAAGCCCAGTGCCTGCACATAGACCCCGTTACCATCGGATACCAGGCGAACCTTGCCGGACAGGCCCTGGAGTTCCTTGCTCCAGGCTGCCACGAAGGCGGGGTCCTGACCGATCAGGCACCACACTTCATCAACACCCTGCTCCCTGCAGGTTTCGATTCGTTTCACGGCATTGCGGGAGAAGGTCCTGGGCAATGCCAGGATAGCCAGCTTCTTACCTTTTGCCGCGTCGCCCACATTGAAAACTTGCGGGCCGGACTTGCCGCCCTGCGATCCAACTTCAACAAGTTGACCCTTGGGCAGATGAGCACCTACTTGAATCATTAATAATCCTCCTATCTAACTGCATATGCGAATTATTAAAAAATGCCTGCATCCGTATGCACGGAATGCAGGCACTAAATAGGGCTGCCGCCACAATTATTCAAGAGTCATGCCGGACGAACCGGCATAGCAGGATACTCGCGCTGGTTCAGTCTGCCTGCTTGCGCAGGAAAGCCGGAATGTCATAGGTTTCCATGCCATTCTTTTCCAGCGCACGCACCGTTTCGGAAGCCGATTCACGGCGCCATACTGCAGGCGCCTTCAGGCCGCTGAAAGAAGGAACAGCCTGGGTGAATGCTTCACCACCCACAGCCGAGATGGGCTCATTGTGGGTACCGGTACGCAGCATCGGCTCCGGCACCAGCTGCATGTTCTTGCGTGCATTGCGACCCAGGCCAGTAGCAACCACGGTCACGCGAATTTCATCGCCCATGGAATCGTCGTAGGCGATACCTTGCGCAATCGAAGCATCCGGGGCCGCGAAAGCACGCACGGTCGCCATGACTTCCTTGATCTCCTTACCCTTGAGGCTGCGGCTTGCGGTCACGTTTACCAGCACGCCACGCGCACCCGACAGGTCGATGCCATCCAGCAGCGGCGATGCCACAGCCTGTTCGGCAGCGATACGTGCGCGATCCACACCGGAAGCGGTCGCCGTTCCCATCATCGCCTTGCCCTGCTCGCCCATGATGGTTTTCACGTCATTGAAGTCAACGTTGATATGGCCCGGCACATTGATGATCTCGGCAATGCCTGCCACTGCATTGTTCAGCACGTCGTCCGCATGCTGCAGCCATTCCATCATGCTGTCGTCTTCGTAGATTTCTTCCAGTTTTTCGTTCAGGATCACGATCAGCGAATCAACATGCTTTTCCAGCTCGGCCAAGCCTTCGTCAGCGATCTCCATGCACTTCTGGCCTTCATAGGAGAAAGGCTTGGAAACCACGGCCCCGGTCAGTGCGCCTTGTTCCTTAGCCACTTGCGCCACGATAGGTGCAGCACCGGTGCCGGTACCGCCGCCCATGCCGGCAGCAATAAACACCATGTGCGCGCCACGCAAGGCATCCTCGATGCGGGTACGCGTTTCTTCTGCCAGCTGACGACCGACGTCCGGACGCATACCTGCACCCAGGCCGGGTTCACCGATCTGGATCACGTTATGTGCCTTCGACGTTCTGAGCGCCTGCGCATCGGTATTGGCAG
>JAEZLB010000196.1 GCA_023435945.1 Pseudomonadota bacterium
TGCTGCGGGCGTTGTGTTTTCAGTCGTCATCTGGAGCGGGTTTCCATTCGCACAGTGTTTCATCTCGGGCCGGATCAGCCTTCGCCTATCACTGCGGCCTTCATCAACGGGTTAATAATTCAGCGAGCCGGTTTGCCAGCCGGGCTTGTACTTCCGGCAAGGGAGCGGTCACGCCGGCGGTTTTCATGTCTATGGTTTCCAGACCCGCGTAACCGCAAGGATTGATCCACGAAAAAGGCGAAAGATCCATATCCACATTCAGCGCCACGCCATGATAGGTGCAGCCATTGCCGCGTATCTTCAATCCGAGCGCGGCAATCTTCGCCCCCTGATGCGGTCCTTGCGCCATGTAAATGCCGGGCGCCCCTTCCTTGCGCACACCTTCGAGATTATACGCCGCCAGCGTATCGATCACCGCCTGCTCGATCCTGTGCACAAATTCCCGCGCAAACAGCTTGCCGCCTTCCTTGTTGCGCCGCAGGTCGTACAGCAGATACACCACCACCTGTCCCGGCCCGTGATAAGTCACTTCGCCACCCCGGTCGGTCTGCACTACCGGGATGCCATTCGGATTCAAGACATGCGATTTATCCGCACCCAGGCCCAGCGTGAAGACGGGCGGGTGTTCGACGATCCAGAGCTGGTCGGGCGACTCCGACGTGCGCGCATCGGTGTAGGCGCGCATCGCGTCGAAGGAAGTTGGATAGGGCTCTTGACCGCGGTGGAGGATGTTAGGGAGAGACATAGGCGTACAAGTGTACAGAAAGGATGGATTCGACGCTGCTTTAAACCATAAAAGTTGTATTCTTAGCTAGCCAAGTCAGAATAAATACGGAAGATTGTTTCTATTTCAGTGCTAGATACATACCTGTGTTGCATTTAGAGGGGGCGAAGAATGTCATATGCATATTTTCTTGATCTGTTGTCCTGCATTTGGGGGCTAGCTAGCGCTATTCACTTCTCCATCGGGGTATTAAGAATTAAAGAGGAGTCAATCAGTACAATCGCAACTAGCTTCTATGGAAGTGGAGAACAAATGGCAGTGGAGCTGGCGCACCAGAGGATTGATTTTCGATTTGGTGCTTTCTTTTTGTTTATGGCGTTCTTTCCTCAACTTGTTTCTAAGTTGGTTCCGGAATTACAGTTAATAGAGATCGATGCCCGATTCTGGTGGGTTAATACTGTGGCGCTAATAATTGCAGCGATCCCTGTTGTAATTTGTATTCCCCTAAATATGCGAAAACGCCGTGCTGCTGAGGCGAGAATTAGAGCACTCAATGCTTAATTTGCTGCTGGTGAAGGATTCGTGCGACTTTGTGGCTTCGCATGAACAAAAAGATTACAACACCACCTTCACCATCTCATGTGAAGAGAGCGCGCGATACAGGTTATCCAGCTGCTCCCGGCTCGTTGCCCGCACCGTCACCGTCAGCGACAGATAATTGCCTTTTGATGAAGGTCGCATTTCCATCTTCTCTGCGGTGAATTCCGGATCGAATCCTTTGACGACTTCCACGATGGTTTCTGCGAAGTTTTCCTGCATGGCGCCCATGACCTAGATCGGGAAGTCGCTCGGGTATTCGATCAGGCTTTCTTTGGGGTCGGGAATGGGATTCAGCATTTTCATTTCTCACTAGGTTTCAGGCTGCCTTGGCTTTCTGGTAAGCGCCATACAGTTTCTGATAGATGGGGCCGGGCTTGCCGTTTCCAATGGGCTTGTCATCGAGCTTGACGATGGCAAGCACTTCCTTGGTGGCGGAGGTTATCAGCAATTCATCGGCATCGAATACTTCGGCTTTCGCGATGGGGCGCGCTTCGAAGGGAATGCCTTCGGACTGGGCCAGTTCCTGTATCAGGCCATAGCGTATGCCTTCCAGGATCAGGTGATTATTCGGCGGGACCATGAGCTTGCCATTTTTTACTACCCAGATATTCGAAGACGAGCCTTCGGTCAGGTAATCATCGCGGAACTGCACGGTTTCGAATGCGTCGTGATCGACCGCGTATTGCGCAGCGAGCACATTGCCCAGCAGGGAGGTCGACTTGATATCGCAATACAGCCAGCGCTTGTCTTCCATCGTCACGCACTGTATGCCAGTCGCGCGCACTTCGGGCGAGGGCAGGGTAAGCGGATTGGTCATGATGAAAACCGTGGGCGTGACATCCTGCGGAAAGGCATGGCCGCGTTTGGCGACGCCGCGTGTGACCTGCAGGTACACCATCTGGTTATCGGCAGGATGGGTATCAACCACTTGCTGGATCAGTTCCATCCACTGATTCTGCGTGTGCGGATTCGGGATACGTATCTTGTCCAGGCTGCGAAACAGGCGTGCCATGTGCTGTTCGGCGCGGAACATCCTGCGCTCATAAATGGGGATGACTTCATAGATGCCGTCGCCGAAGATGAAGCCGCGGTCGAGTACGGGAACGCGGGCTTCGGATAAGGGCAGCATTTCACCATTCAGATAAACCAGCGGCTCATTCATTCGTCTGCTCCTAATCGGTGGGGCGGCATGGCATTGTTGACGTCAGTGGCAGTGCCGCCTGAAGTACATTTTCCAGGGAGTAAAACAAAACAAGGAAGGCAAAGCCTTCCTTGTCGTGAGTTTACTGCGGATGAGGGTTTATTGCATCCAGAGGCGCACCGCATCCCAGGCGCGGCCGAACATGCCGGCTTCGCTCACCTGTTCCAGCGACAGTACCGGCAGTTCGGCTACCACGCGGCCATCCGCCATGATCTTCAGCGTGCCGACGCGGCTGTTCTGGGCGATGGGCGCCACCAGCGGGTCCTTGCGCTCCAGTACCGGCTTGAGCTTGTCGGCCGTGCCTTTGGGAACCGTGACGAATACGTCTTCGTTGAAGCCGAGTTTCACCTGGTTCTTGGTGCCTTTCCAGACATCGGGCGTGGCAACGGCTTCGCCTTTTGCGTACAGGCGCACGGTGTCGAAGTTCAGAAAGCCCCAGTTCAGCAGCTTCTGGCTTTCCTGAGCGCGGATACGGTCGGAATCGGTGCCCAGGACCACGGATACCAGGCGCCGGTCGTGATTGCCGTTCGGGCGCCTTGCTGTAGAGATCAGGCAATACCCGGCGCTGCTGGTGTAGCCGGTCTTCAGGCCGTCAACGGTAGGATCCAGCCACAGCAGGCGGTTGCGGTTGGATTGGGTGATCTTGTTGTAGGTGAAGCTCTTGACCGAGTAGATCTTGTACAGCTCAGGATGGTCATTGATCATGTGCTGCGCGAGCTTGGCCAAATCGCGTGCGGTCGAGTAGTTTTCCGGATGTGGCAGGCCGTGTGCATTGGCAAAGCGCGTGGACTTCAGGCCCATGCGTTCCGCTTCGCGGTTCATCAGCGCCACGAAGGAGGGTTCGGTGCCCGCGACGGCTTCGGCCAGCGCGACGGCGGCGTCATTGCCGGACTGGACGATCAGGCCATGCAGCAGATCATTGACGCTGACCGGCACGCGCGGCTCGATGAACATCTTGGAGCTGTCTTTATCGACTTTCCATGCGTGTTCGGAAACCTGGATCATTTGCTGCAGGTCCAGGCGTTTTTCCTTGACTGCATTAAAAGCGAGATAGGCGGTCATGATCTTCACCAGCGATGCAGGCTCTATGCGTGCATCGGGATCATGCGCTGCGAGGACCTGGCCGCTGGTCGCGTCCAGCAGCATGTAAGACTTCGCAGCAATGGTTGGGGCCGGCAGTTGTTGTGCCGATGCAGAAAAGGATAGGAAAAGGGCAAGGGCAGCCGCAAAAAATCTTTTCATGGAGTATCCATCATGAAGGGTGCGACGCAGGAGCACAATCGCTGCAAGGCCGCAGGCCCGGTTGGAGTTGAAGCACGAAAAGATTATAAGGGGAGTGCGTTAGTGTTGCCAGAGAGAAGTGACGATATTCTTTATGTGATGTAAGCGGCGATGAAAGAAATGATCCGCTCCCGGTATCACTATGACAGGTAAGTCCTGCGGTCTTGCCCAATCCATCACATTTGACAGCGGTATCGTTCCGTCTTCTTCACCGTGAATGATGATGGTGTCGGCAGGCACCTCGGGCAGATTCCATTTGCCGGGCGCGGAACCGACCAGCACCAGGCGTTCCGGTGGTGTTTGCTGTTCTGACAAACGTTGGGCGATTTGTGTCTGGATGTAAGTGCCGAAAGAAAATCCCGACAACGCAAAGGGAAGGCCCGGATACTGTTCGCGTGCATGGTTCAGCAGCGTCAGCATGTCATCGGCTTCGCCGCGGCCTTCATCGTGCACGCCTTCGGAAGCGCCGACGCCGCGGAAATTCATGCGAAAGACAACGTAGCCCAATCCCTGAAAGGTGCGCGCCAGCGTGACGACCACCTTGTTATCCATGGTGCCGCCGAACAGTGGGTGAGGGTGGCCTATCAGGGCAATGCCGCGTGGTGCAGGAAAGCTGTCTGTCGGAGGCAGGTCGCGCGCGCATTCCAGGTTGCCGGCTGCGCCCTGGAGAGAAAAATAATGGGTGGCGGAATTCATTATTCTTGTTGCTTAAAAAATAATCAGATCTTCAAGCGTTCGACAATGCGGCCGCCGACCAGGTGCACATCGATGATTTCATCGATGTCATGCGTGTCGACATAGGTATACCAGGTGCCTTCCGGATAAACCACGAGGACAGGTCCTTCTTCGCAGCGATCCAGGCAGCCGGACTTGTTAATGCGCACTTTGCCTGCGCCATTCAATCCCAGTTCCTTGATGCGGCGCTTGGCGTATTCCTGCGCGGCGTTGGCACCGCAGGCTGCGCAATGAGCGCGTCCATCGTCGCGCTCGTTAAGGCAGAAAAATACATGGTGTTTGAAATACTGTGATTCAGACATCGGAAATCCGTTTCAGAATGGGCAGCTGTTATGCAGGGCCCAATGATACACCGCAATCAGCGCAGCTTCAGGCGATGCACCGGGTGCAGCAGGAACCACAGTACCAGCAGCGGCCAGAACAGTGCCAGGAAATGCGTGGCGCCATTGAAATTGAGGAACTTCCCTTGCACCCAGGTTTGCAGGATGGCGTTGAAGTAGGGATTGATAGGCGCGGCATTGACGATGAACAGGCTGAGGGCGAGCATGAAGATGGCAAAGCGGCGCTGCGTGGTCGGATGCGACCTGAAAAAGCACAGGGTCACGATAATGCCGAGCGCAATGCCGGCCTTGGCTCCCGGCGTGATCCAGGTGAAAGCCTGTTGCGGGGAGAAGAGCAGATAGGCTGACAGGGACTTGACGACAAATGCCGCCAGCAGCAATCCGGTTGCAAGCAACAGCCTGGGCGCTGGGCGGCGCAGCAGGCACAGGAAAGTCAGTAGCACGCCGGTCAGGCCACAGGTGGAGATGAGCGCTTCCAGTACCCAGTAATGGGCTGCGTTAAGCGCCATGCCGGTTTTCGCCAGCAGGCTCAGCTCTATGGGTTGGGCCTGCCAGTAAGATAGCCAGTTCGACAGCACCGGCGTGAAATGTCCGTGGCCGAACAAATAGGCTTGCGGATAAATTTGCGCAATCGGCCACAGTGCGAGAATGGCGAGTCCGCGGCTGGCTTCATCGCTGAACCAGCGTTGGCGCAGCGGCTGGAAGTAGCCGTGC
>JAEZLB010000251.1 GCA_023435945.1 Pseudomonadota bacterium
GCCTTGCGGACCGCCGATCACGAAACGACCGGTAGGATTGATCAGGTACTTGGTGTCTTGCAGCCATTCTTTCGGCACCACCGGCTTGATGATTTCCTCGATCGCCGCCTCTTCGATCTGCTTGTGCTCCATTTCGGGCGCGTGCTGGGTCGACAGGACGATGGTGTCGATCGCAACCGGCTTGCCATCCACGTATTTCAGCGTGACCTGGGACTTTGCATCCGGACGCAGCCATGGCAGGCGACCATCCTTGCGCAATTGCGACTGGCGCTCGACGATGCGGTGCGAGTAATAGATCGCAGCCGGCATCAGTTCCGGTGTTTCATTGCACGCATAACCGAACATCAGGCCCTGATCGCCCGCCCCCTGGTCCAGGTCCAGGCCCTTGCCTTCGTCCACGCCTTGCGCGATGTCCGGTGACTGCTTGTCATAGCAGACCATGACTGCGCAGCTTTTGTAATCGATACCGAAGTCGGCATTGTCATAACCGATACGCTTGATGGTTTCGCGTGCGACGTCGATGTAGTTGACGTTCGCCGTCGTGGTAATTTCGCCAGCCAGCACGACCAGACCGGTGTTACACAGGGTCTCGGCGGCTACGCGGGAACGGGGATCTTGGGCGAGGATGGCATCCAGAATGGCATCGGAGATCTGATCAGCGACTTTATCCGGATGGCCTTCGGAAACGGATTCCGAAGTAAAGAGATATTCATTTGCCATGAAGGCTCCTAACGATGAGAATTGAACCCTGTCGCGGTCCATTCCGGAGCCTGCGACGCTTTAGCGAAATTTTTATTCCGCCTCGCAAGTTGTCTGTTAACTCGGCGGTTCAAACTTTCCGTGGTATTTTACGCATCCTGCAAAAAATCGCAAATGCCGCCTACATGCTTGTTGCCTTATTCCGCCTGCTGTCGCGCCTACCCTTGCCTTTCATGCACCTGGCAGGCAAAGCGGTGGGCTGGCTGGTCTATGGCCTGTCGCCGACTTATCGCAGGCGCCTGAACGAAAACATGGAGCGTGCCGGTTACTCGTCCTGCCGTAATGAGGCCGTGGCCGAGATAGGAAAAAGCGTACTGGAACTCCCTTACATCTGGTATGCGCCGCCGCAAAAAGTCATGTCCAGGGTCGAGGTGGAGAACTGGTCGCTGGTCCAAGCCCTGCTGGATGAAAACAAGGGCGCCATTTTCTTGACCCCGCACCTTGGCTGTTTTGAGGTGATCGCGCAGGCGATTGCACAACGCATGCCGCTGACCGCCCTTTACCGCCCTCCCCGCAAGGCGGCATTGCAACCCCTGATGGAAACCGCTCGCAAGCGGCACAATCTTAGCCTGGCCCCCGCCAACCTGGCTGGCGTGCGCACCCTGCTGAAAACCTTAAAACAGGGCGGTGCCATAGGATTGCTGCCAGACCAGGTGCCGCAACAGGGTGAAGGAACATGGGCCGAGTTTTACGGCAAGCCTGCGTACACGATGACGTTGCCTGCCAAGCTGCATGCGATGACAGGCGCTCCCCTGATCCTGTCTTATGCGGCACGCCTGCCGCATGGGAAAGGCTTCCGCATTTATTTTGTGCGATGCGATGCCATACTGGAAGGCAGCCCGGAGCAACAGGCCAGGGCCATCAATGCAGCAATGGAAAACCTGATCGCCCGCTGCCCCACTCAATACTTCTGGAGTTACAACCGCTATAAATGCCCGAGCGGCGTTAAGCCTCCTGCCGACGGGGTGCGTCCATGAAATTGCTGCTGGGGCTCATGTGGCTGCTGCACTGGCTGCCACTGCCTGTGCTGGGGCGTATCGGCAAAGGTGTCGGCACACTGCTGTTTTATGTGATGAGCAGGCGACGCAAGATCACCCTGACCAATCTGCGCCTGTGCCTGCCAGACCTGTCCGAGCAGGACCGGCGCCGCATCGCCAAGGAACACTTCCAGGCCTACGCACGCAGCATCTTTGAACGTGCGCTGTTGTGGTGGGCGCCCGAAGCGCGCCTGAGAAAACTGATCGTCATAGAGTCGCCCGTTCCCATCGAGGCGCTCCCCTCGCAACCGACCATACTGTTATGCCCGCATTTCGTCTGCCTGGATGTAGCCGCCACGGCCCTGTCCATGTATAAGCCGGGCTGTTCCATCTATACCAGCCAGCGCAACAAGGTATTTGACCAGGCACTGCGCAAAGGCCGGCAACGTTTTCATCCCATCACGTTACTGTCGCGTGAACAGGGCGTCAAACCCATACTGCGTGCCATCAAGCAGGGGCTCCCCTTCTTCATGCTTCCCGACATGGATTTCGGTCGCAAGGATGCAGAATTCGTTCCTTTCTTCGGCATACCTGCGGCAACGCTGACTGCACCTGCCCGCATTGCCGCCACCACCGGTGCACGCGTGATTCCGGTCATTGCCACCTTCCTGCCTGATTATCAAGGCTGGAAAATCAAGCTTTATCCTGCATGGCAGGATTATCCTGGAAGCGATATGCTTGCAGCCACGCGGCGCATGAATGCCTTTATCGAAGAGCGCGTGCTGGAGACGCCGGCCGAGTATTTCTGGACGCATAAGCGCTTCAAGACACGACCGGAAGGCGAAGCCAGCGTTTATTGACCGGGCGGGTCACCATTAATCGTAAGCCCTGGCCCCCTCGATAATTTTTAACTTTCATTTCACGCCACGATCATGAAATTGCGTTTCACCAAAATGCACGGCGCCGGCAATGACTTCATCGTCATCGACGCCATCAGCCAATCCATCGCTTTCAGTGAAGAGCAATGGCGCGCCTTGGCAGACCGTCGTTTTGGCATCGGCGCAGATCAGATACTGGTGGTGGAAAAAGCCCGCCTTCCCGACGCCGATTTCCGTTATCGCATCTACAATGCCGATGGTGGCGAAGTCGAACAATGCGGCAATGGCGCCCGGGCTTTTGTCAAGTTCGTGACGGACAAGCGCCTGACCGACAAACGCAGCATTCGTGTCGAAACACTGGCCGGCATCATCGAACCCCGGCTGGAAAGCGATGGCAGAATTACCGTAGACATGGGTGCCCCCATCCTGGAGCCGGAGCGCGTTCCTTTTGATACGCAGGGATTGAACAGCATGCCACAGGGCAGGGATACACTTTGGCCGCTGGATGTCGCCGGGCGAGCCATCCCGGTTTCAGTGGTTTCCATGGGTAACCCGCACGCAGTGCAGGTCGTTGAGGATGCCGACACCGCTGCCGTTGCCACCGAAGGCCCGCTGATCGAAAACCATGCACGCTTCCCGAAACGCGTGAATGCGGGCTTCATGCAAGTCATCAACCGTCATCACATCAAGCTGCGCGTATTCGAACGAGGTGCCGGCGAAACGCTGGCATGCGGAACAGGTGCCTGTGCCGCCGCAGTAGCCGGCATACGGCGCGGCCTGCTGGATTCGCCGGTACAAGTCAGCACGCGCGGAGGCGAATTGAGCATCGCCTGGGAAGGGGAGAACACGCCGGTCAAAATGACCGGCCCGGCAGCGACGGTCTTTGAAGGCGAGATCGAGTTATAACACCAGGCACCGCATGCCCCGCTTCCTGCTCCTGCCCCATCATGCTTTTTAGTCGGTACAGACGACGCCGGTAATTGCCTTCCGGCCCGATCTCACTGTTGTCGACGTCGCTAAACAAATGGCGGATACGGCTGACCATCTGTCGCATCCTCTCATCACGAATCACAATCAGGCGACGTTTGCTGCGGGGATGATAGTCGCGAATGTCGACAACCAGACAATGCCCGCAATCGGCTTTCTTGACATCCAGCACCAGGGCCTCAGCACGCGACAAGCCAAAGTGCAGGGCCAGCTCGACCCGTGCCGCCATATATTGCGATGTGAGAGGCCATGGGGATGACGGCTGCCGCCTACGATTGGCAATAATCTTTTCATGGGCTTGCCTCGCCCAATCCTGCGGACTATCCGGACCAGCGATTCGCCGAATCCAGGCCGCGGCCTCCTCGTTACCCTGGCTGGCGGCCTGGCTGAACCAATACAGGGCTTTCACATCCTCATTGTTTTCATTCCCCCTGCGGCGCCATAGCTCGCCACCCCACTCCAGCTGCGCGAGCACATGCCCTGCTTGTGCCGCCTGCTGCAGGTAGTGTTGTGCAGCAACACTGTTTCGCTGCGAAAACTCTGGCTTCAGATAAATCTTGGAGATGATGTAATACGCCTCTGTCATGCCGTTCTTCGCAGCCTGATTAAGCCAGCGTAATGCCTTTTTGTAGACGACCCTTCCTGCTCCCGTGTCAGCCCGCTGCCCTGATTGGTCCATTTTGGCCAGGAACAGTCCGATTATGAACTGGGCTTCCGCATCGCCTGCTTGTGCTGCGGCCTCCCAGAAAGCCTGTATTTCATCGGGCAGCATTTGACGGGTTACCTCCAGCGCTCTGGCACATCGCTTGAGCATTAATACCTCGCGTTCGCTCAGCGCGGCAAGTATCCGGGAGGAGCGTCCTGCCGCCTGCAATAGAGCCTTTGCCGGCAGCAGCATCCATTTCAGATAAGCGCAATAATCCTGCCGACTCCATGCGTCCTCTACCAATGCGTGACGCGCAGCCTCGACACCTTTCTCTGCTGCTTTTTCTGCCCACTGGCACCATGCTTCCGAAGCATATTTATGTTCATGATTATGTTCATGAGACTTCCGCTCCTGACTTTCCAGCTCGGCGTGACCAGAGGAAACTCCACCAAGAATTTCTCCTCTACAAACCTGCGCCCATAACCACAATGCTTCCTCATGCCCTGCCTCGGCTCCGGCACGGATAGCCTCACGCGCCGCAGCGCATTGCTTCGAGTCGCAGAGAAGCTCAGCATGAGCCAGAACAAGTTTGGCCAATACAATGCCGGCCTGCAAGTCTCCTGCCTCAAACGCGCATTGATACCAGCGGGTCAGATTCCGAACATTGGCGGAATATTGAGCTGTTTCGAACGGGATATAACTTCCTATTAGAGCCCATGCATCCTCTTCCTTTTGTTGAGCAGCCCGATCTAGCCAATATAAAGCGCTTGCTGAATTTTTAGGCACACCACCTCTTCCAAACAGATACCTTTTCCCCAGTTCAAGTTGCGCAGATGCATGGCCGGCTCGGGCCGCTCTTATGGTTTGCAAAGCTTCTCTGTGCGCCATTTCTTATTGCCCTTTAAAAACTTAATTAACACCAGTGAACACCGCCTGAAGTTGATTAAAAAATAGTCATCCGAGAAGACGCTCCCTAAGCGCCCCCGTAAGTCTTCGCCTTCATAACAATGCAGTGACAAAAAAGAGACGAGTTAATTTCTTCGAGTCGCTTTCTACTTATGAAGAAAACTGTTCAGAACCAAATGAGCCTCACGCACACCACAAACGCCTTAGTGTTGATGCGTCCGAACCAGTCGGATCTTTCCTCTAACCATATGTAGCAAGCATGGAGTGGTGAAAAATTTTCTTATTGCGCTAGGAGTGCGATTTATGCCTGCTAGCACTGCTTTTGCTCAACCTTCACTCTCGGAGATATTTCAATGAAGAAATCGCTAATGGCGCTAGCTGTATTGGGAGCTTTTACAGGCATGGCCCAGGCTCAAGTAACGTTATATGGCCTCGTTGATACGGGCCTTGTTGTTGCCGATAATGGTGACGATCGCAAAATCGGCCAGGACAGTAGTATTGGCGCGGCCAGTCGATGGGGCATTCGCGGCACGGAAGACCTGGGCAATGGTCTCAAAGCCAATTTCGTTCTGGAATCGGGATTTAGCGCAGATTCCGGGGCAGGCGATGGCATATTCAACCGCCTGTCATACCTCGGACTGGAAGGGGGCTTCGGCACTTTGCGCTTGGGTCGTCAGAACAGTGCGTTGAGCGATATGATAGGCAAGATCGATCCCTTTGGTGGCGCCGGCATGGCAAATATTCAGGATTACTTCTTGAGCTCTCAAAGCATCACCAATCCCGATGGCACGCTCAGCAGGGCTGCCATTGAGCAGCGCCGCAACAGTCAACTGACGTATTTAACCCCGAAATTCGGTGGCTTTAACGGCGGCATCTATTACAACTTCGGAGAACAATATGGCGACAGTACCGATGGCCAAATCGTCGGCGTTCGCCTAGCCTTCGACAACGGCCCTCTCACCGTTCAGCTTGCCTATGAG